>NZ_JBFAWH010000013.1:0-263951 GCF_040680235.1 Streptomyces sp. NPDC052101 | reverse complement strand
TGAGACTTCGAACACCTCCCCCAACGGCACAGGAGCCTCGTGCGTTGCGCACACCACCAGCGTCACCCGATCAGTGGCCGCGCTGAAAACACTCAATGATTGAAAAGCAAACGGATCACGGCGTGTCCGTCACGGGAAGTTGCCCATCGGACACGGCTCAACTCGCCAGGATCGTGCTAGGTCCGATAAGCAATGTCAACGATCGTTTTCGGCTAAAGGATCGTTGAAAGCAGGCAGTGCGCGACACCCGCTGGTCTTGCACACCTGGGCGTTAGACCAGACAGCGCGGCGCTGCAGGTGCTGCCTGACGTGGCGGACTCACCCACGCCCCATCCGCGGCCGTACGGCACTTCGCAGGACAGGTCACGGGCCGCACCAACGGCCCCCGCAACACGGGATGACGGCGTGCCGCATCCGCTGAGCTGCACCAACGACGCCTGCCATGACAGATGCCGAGTAGCAACGCACTGCCTCGCAACGTCCTGCCAGCACGAGCGGATCGATGCACAGCGATCTCATTTTCGGCGATAAATGATCGTTGAGCCTGCGACCGACGGCACTGTAATGTGCCATGCACAGACCAACCAAATCCACCCGTAGCCTGGGAGTGTCTCAGTGGGTTCTGCCTCACCCCTGCCGATGACGCTTGCGCGCCTCGAGGCACTGCTCAAAGAACGGGGCATAAATCGATCGCAAGTGCTCAACATCGGGGAGTTGGCAGCCAAGGCGGCGCTGCCCGAAGACACCGTCGCCGTCCTGCTCGGAGGCGGCCAAATTCCGGCCGACACCGTGGCCGCCCGGGTCAGCACACGTGTCAAGATCCTCGCTGATGCATACTTGGCGTGCACCGGAAAGCCTATGTCAGACCTGGCCGGCAGCATTTCCCGTCAGCTGGGTGTTTCCTCTTTCTGGGCACGCCAGGTGTGCTCTGGCGACAAAGTACCCAGTGTTGAACTGCTGCACGGCCTGGTGGGATTCTTCGGGGTCGAAGGGGGCGAGGCGTTCTTCACCGCGCCTGCTGCTGAGGCCCTCAACCGCGTACTGCTGCCCATGCTGGCCGCACTGCAGCAGACGTCACGGGGGCCGGAGGTCGATGGTTTGGCCACTTCGCCGGCTGAGCGCGAAGTAGCGGTGCCCTCACCCCGGGAGGCGGACGCCGAGAACCCGCCGAGGCCTGCACAGCCGCCGTCCGCAGTCTCGGATCTCTCGGCGAGACTGAACCGCCTTTTCGCGGTCATGCACCCCAGAGGACGTGCGATGTACACCTCACACGAGGTTGCCGAGACAATCACTGCGCACGGGGTCGAGATCACAGCGGCACAAGTCGAGCAGCTACGACACGGCATCTGGACTTCACCGAGTCCTGAGCAACTCGAAGCCCTCGCCAGCTTCTTCGGCGTACCCGTCGGCTACTTCGTCAACGACGACGTAGCGTCTCAGGTCTCCGCGGATCTCAACCTGGTGGAGACACTGAAGTCCCAGGGCATCGGCCCCCGCCAGATCGCTCTACGGGCAGTCACCGATCTGGACGAGGAGGCGCTTGCTGCCCTTGTCCCGGTGATCCAACACCTGCAGCGGGCAAGCAAGAGGCAACGGATGTGAGCTGCTGGTAGGGCGGTATACGAAGTTGCCCCACTGCAGCCAACCGAGTTGGGACCGGCGGCCCATGCGGGCTTCCGCCGCTGCCGAGCGAGACAGGTGCCGCTGTGGTGAGGGGGGAGCACGAGAGTGGTCTTTGTCCAGTGGCAGTGCGCCGACCCGGGGGGGGGAGCGGGGATGAACGACAGGGAACTGCGTCGCTACTGCGCCGATCTGGTCCGGCAACTCGACCTCCCCGAGCCGTTCAACATCAACGCCCTCATCGACCAGATAGAGGAACGCCGCGGACGACCCATCTCGCTTGTACCGATGCCGCTCCCCGCCGACCGAGGCCTGTGCGGCATGTGGGTCGCTACCCCCGACGTCGACTACGTCATCTACCAGGCGAAGGCCAGAAAGGCACACCAAGGCCACATCGTCCTCCACGAGATCGGCCACATGCTCTGCGAGCACGAGTCCACCCCGGCAGAGGAGGAAGAGGTCTCCCGACTCCTTCTGCCGAACATCGACCCTGCGCTCGTGCGCACCGTCCTCGGGCGCACCTGCTACGACCGGAGCGAGGAGAAGGCTGCCGAGCTTGTTGCCTCGCTGATCCCCCTGCAGGCCACCAACGCCGCTCCCTGGCCGACGACAAGTCTTTCGGAAGACGTGGTCAACCTCGTCAGCCACCTCGAGCGCTCCCTGGGGCGCAGTTCCACACCAAGGACATAGCCGAGTGTTTTTCAACGTCGTCTACGGGATGCTCTCCCTGATCACCTGGAGCGCATTCGCCTTCAAACTGCGAGACCTCGCCCGCGACTGGCGCAATAAGGAGTTGCAGCGGCTTTGCCTGGCGATCGCCACGTTCGCCGCACCATTCGGCTTCGCCACCCCCGCGGTGTACGTACGTGTCGATGCCCTGTTCGGCACGCCCAACATCACTTCGCTGATCATCTACACCACCGTGGAGGTCTGCCTCACCTCGTTCCTGGCCCTCCTCGTCAGCTGGTCGTCTGCGCAGTCGAACGTCCGGCTCCGTCACCGGCTGATCCTCGGATACGCGATCGCCACGGTCACCACGAACTGGGCGCTGTTCTTCCTGGGGGACGCCACCGACGCGTCGCACGCCCTTGACTTCGACGTTCACTATGCCAAGACCGCGTACATCTGGGAGTTCCTCCTCGTCCACCAGACCCTGTTCACGGTCAGCATGATCGGCCTGATCCGGCTCTGCTGGCGCTACTCCAAGATCGTCGGTCAGCCTTGGCTGCGCCGCGGCCTGCGCATCGTCACCGTGGGAGCAGTCGCCGGCTTGGGCTACTGCCTGCCCAAGGCCATCTCCCTCATCTGGGACAAGCTCGGCATCTCACCACTCGGCTTCGTCAACTCCGTTGTGGCCCCCATGTTCGCCAGCGTCGCGGCCGCTCTCTTCGCCGTAGGGTTCACCATGCCCGCCTGGGGCGTCGGCCTCGGCAGAGCCATGGCATGGATATCCGACTACCGCACCTTCCGCCGCCGCTACCCACTTTGGCAGGCGATCACCCGTGCCTTCCCCGAAATCGTCCTCGTCGCCCCGCCGGCCTCCCGCAGGGAGCTGGCTCGCGACCTCCGGTTCTTCCTCGGTCGCCAGGTGATCGAGATACTCGACGGCGAAATGAGACTTCGTCCCCACCATGACCCGGAAATCAATCGCGTGACACGAGAAGTAGCGGCGAACCAGAACATCACCGGTGACGAGGCGGATGCCGTCGCAGAAGCCGCGCAAATCGCAGCAGCCCTTCAGGGTCGGTCTACCGGTCACGAGGCGTCAGGGGGACACGGCACAGACTTCGACGACGCGGCCAACGGCGACCTCAACAAGGAAGGTGCTCGTCTGACCCGGGTCGCCGACGCCTTCAGCACCTCCACCGTCATCCCCGACGTTCTCGAGCGGCTCCAGTCGGCGACAGCAGACGCATGAGCAGCACCGAACGGACCGGCAGCCTCTCGTCACTGCTCAGTGAAGCACTCGTCGCTGACCCACATGGCGCCTACGCCCAGCTCCGCGAAGCCGCCCCGGTCCACCGCACCACCACTCCCGACGGCGAACCCGTGTGGCTGATCACCCGGTACGCCGAGGCCCGCGCAGCTCTGGCAGACCCCCGGCTCTCCCTGGACAAGGCAAAAGCCAAAACCAGTGGCGAGTACAGATCCTCCATGCCCCCTGAGCTCGACGCTCACCTGCTCAACATGGATCCACCCGACCACACTCGTCTGCGCCGACTCGTCGCCAGGGCATTCACTCCCCGTCGCGTCGAGGGCCTGCGCATGCGCATCCAGAAGCTGACCGACGAACTCCTCACCACGATGACCGGCCCTCACGTGGACCTCGTCCACGACCTGGCCGTCCCGCTGCCGATGGGTGTCATCTGCGAACTGCTCGGCATCCCGGAGACAGCAAGGCACGACTTTCGGGCCTGGACCGACACACTTTTCTCACCGACGCAGGGAGCGGCAACGGAGTCACGCACTGCGATGAGGCAGATGCACCAATTCCTCAAAGGTGTCATCGAGGACAAACGAAACAGCCCAACCGAGGACCTTCTGTCTGCCCTCGTCCAGGCACGCGACGACCACGACGCACTCACCGAGCCTGAACTCGTCTCCCTGGCGTTCCTCACTCTGTTCGCCGGCTACGACAACGCCGTACATCTCATCGGCAACACAGCACTGAGCCTGTTGCTGCACCCCCGACTGCTCACGGCAGTGCGAGGTGGCGCCATCCCGATACGGTCGGTAGTCGAGGAGACGCTGCGCTGGAACCCCCCTTTCGCACTGGCAGTGCGCCGCTTTGCCCTCGAAGATGTCAGCATCGGGAACGCTCTCATCCCGGCCGGCAGCCGAGTGTGGGTCTCGATCGCTTCGGCGAACCGGGACGGGCGGGAGTTCGCGTCTCCTGACGTGTTCGACCCGGTCCGTGCACCAACTCACCTGGCATTCGGTTACGGAGTGCACTACTGCCTTGGCGCCCCGCTCGCGCGGATGGAAGCGGAAATCGCCGTACGGTCCCTCCTGGAACGGTTCCCCGTGCTTGAACTAGCCGGAGCGGCTGACGAGTTGGAGTGGTGGCCGACGTTTCACAAACGGGGACTGCGCAGCCTCCCAGTGGTGACTTACTGATGGGATGAAGGGGGTCTCCCGCCCCCTTCATCCCATCAGTGACCAAGCCGTTCCTTCGCAGCCGAGCCAGCAATTACCGATGGGCCGCCGTACCATCGAGCGCCTGCCTCGCTTCATACTCAGCGGTCATCTCGACAACTGTCAGCAGCGAGCGCGCAACCACGCCGAGGCCATGCAGCCGTGCCGCCCGGTCCACTCTCGGCGCCGCCGGGTCAAGCACTTCGTCCGCGTATCGCAGCGTGTGCATCGCGGCGCCCTGCATCTCGTCCTCGAGCGTAGGGGTGAGCGCCGCGACCTCGGGCGAAAGCTGCCGGACGTAGAACCGGAACATCGGCCCCAGATTTTTGACTTGCGGAAACGACCGCGAATCGGTGCGGATCCAGCCAGGATCCAGCCACCGGATACGGCCGGTCGGCGACCGGGATTTCACGCTGGATCATCGGGCTTGTGCGGGGTCCCCGATGCTCCGTCTGACGGTGCGGTGGCCGTGGTGTCGGGCCGTAGCGCGGTCTGCATGATCGTGCGGCAGCGGTCCCAGGACGCGGGGACGAGGTGCCCGTACACGTCGACGGTGGTCTTGATGGAGCGGTGTCCGAGCCAGCGGGAGACTTCGTGGATCGGGATGCCGTGGGCGAGGGCGGTTGAGGCGAAGAAGTGCCGTAGTCCGTGGGGGGGGCGCCCGTCGCTCGCCGATCCTCATCAGGCCGCCACCGCGCCCGAAGTCAACACCCCCGGATGGCCTCCAGCACCCCAGACGCAATCCGCCCCATGCACAACCAATACACAAACGCGCGGGAACTCCCGGGAAATCGCAGGTCACAGCGGGCACTGCCGCGGGACGAGAAATGGCCCTGCCCCGGTGAAAACCCCAGGTCAGGGCCATAAAAGCAGACGAGTCGGGCTATACGCCGGGTTCAGAGCGTCCGCAGCGATTCCACTCGCCATATTTTGCGGCTCCCGCCGGGGGACTCGCCCCCTGTGGCCAACCGCACCACCGCCCCACGCCCCGCACACGGCCATCACCGGCGGCAACAGCGCCGCTGGCACTGCCCCCGACCCCTGGACCCCTGCCATACGAGCCCCGAAGTCCTCGCTCCACACAGGCACGGCGCCCCGCCGCGCATCCCGCTCGCTGACTCTCCGTTCAGCCCGCTCCAGCCAGAATCCAGCCGCCGTACAGAGAACGACGGACGACGACAGGTGACGAGCCGTCAGTTCATCCAGCCAACATCCAGCCGTGGGTACACCAACGGGGCCGACCCGGAATCGGGTCGGCCCCGCCTGACCTGCATATTTGCCTAGTTCGCCAGGTCCATGCTAACGCGTGGCCTATACATTGAAGCGGAACTCCACCACGTCCCCGTCCTGCATGACGTAGTCCTTGCCCTCCATGCGGGCCTTGCCCTTGGCTCGGGCCTCGGGGACCGAGCCGGTTTCGAGCAGGTCGGCGAAGGAGATGACCTCGGCCTTGATGAAGCCCTTCTGGAAGTCGGTGTGGATCACACCGGCCGCCTCGGGGGCCGTGGCGCCCTTCTTGATCGTCCAGGCGCGGGACTCCTTGGGGCCGGCCGTGAGGTAGGTCTGCAGGCCGAGGGTGTCGAAGCCGACGCGGGCGAGGGTGGCCAGGCCCGGCTCGTGCTGGCCGACGGACTCCAGCAGCTCCAGGGCCTCCTCCTCGTCCAGTTCGGCGAGGTCCGCCTCCAGCTTGGCGTTGAGGAAGATCGCCTCGGCGGGGGCGACCAGGGCGCGCTGCTCGTTCTTGAAGTCCTCGTCGATCAGTTCGTCCTCGTCGACGTTGAAGACGTAGAGGAAGGGCTTGGTGGTGAGCAGGTGCAGGTCGTGGAGGAGTTCGTTGCGCTCCGTGCCCTGGACGATGCCGTGCGCGAAGAGCGTGTCGCCCTTCTCCAGGATCTCCTTGGCCTCCTCGACCGCCTTGACCTTGGGGGCCACGTCCTTCTTGATCCGGGACTCCTTCTGGAGGCGGGGAAGGACCTTTTCGATCGTCTGGAGGTCGGCGAGGATCAGCTCGGTGTTGATCGTCTCGATGTCGTCCTTCGGCGAGACCTTGCCGTCGACGTGCACGACGTTCTCGTCCTTGAAGGCGCGGATGACCTGGCAGATCGCGTCGGACTCACGGATGTTCGCGAGGAACTTGTTGCCGAGGCCCTCGCCCTCGGAGGCGCCGCGCACGATGCCGGCGATGTCGACGAAGTCGACCGTGGCCGGAAGGATGCGCTCCGAGCCGAAGATCGAGGCCAGCTGGGCAAGGCGGGCGTCGGGGACGCCGACCACGCCGACGTTCGGCTCGATCGTGGCGAACGGGTAGTTGGCCGCCAGCACGTCGTTCTTGGTCAGGGCGTTGAACAGGGTCGACTTGCCGACATTGGGCAGGCCGACGATTCCGATCGTGAGCGACACGTTGCGACTTCCCGTAGATGAGTGGGCGATGAGTGGGCCAGAAGAGGGTGCCAGGGGCCAGAGACCGACACTGGCCGATCCCCCAGTTTACGGCGTCCGCAACCACCGGCTCGCGGGAGCTTCGAACGCCTGGCCAAGCTCTTCCCACCGGCGTGTCTGATGGGTGATTCGACACATAAGCAGACCTAAGTTGGTCCAGTGGAGCAACACAGATCGCGACCCTCGAACGACGGACCGCGACGTGGCGCGCCGCAGCCCGCGCACCTGCCTCCGCAGGCCCGGCGCCAGCCGGGCGGCGAGGGCGGGCCCGGGGCGGGGGCACAGCGGCGGGACCGCGTCGCACGACAGGCACGGGCCGCCCGGCAGGGTCCGGGACCACGGTTTCCGAACCCCCGGCTCACCGGGCTCGGCAGCGGGCTGTTCTGTACCGTCGTGATGTTCCTGCTCGGCTGTCTGGACGCGCTGCTGTTCGGCGGTGCCCTGCCGGTGTACGGCGTGCTGTTCGTGCCGGTGTGCGTGCTGACCGCGCTGTGGGTGCGGGCCGGGGACGTGCTGACCGCCCCGGTGGTCGTACCGGTCGCGTTCGCGGTGGGGCTGGTGCCCGTCGTCGACGGCAACGGGGGGCTGCTCGGCCAGCTGATGGGACTGTTCACCGGACTCGCCACCCAGGCCGGCTGGCTGTACGGCGGGACGATCATCGCCGGAGTGATCGCGCTCGTACGCCGGGTGCGGTGGGTGCGGCAGCGCCGGCGCCGGACCTGAGCGGGACCCCCCGCGGCCCATCACGGCCCCGGTGTCGCAGGGCCCGCGACACCCTGGCGCCCGGGCCGCCCGGCCTACGCCAGCTGGGCCGCTCTCATCGCCGCTCCCACGATCCCCGCGTTGTTCTGCAGCTGTGCGGGGACGATCTCGGCCTTGATGCCCTCGATGAAGTGCAGGAACTTGTCGGCCTTGCGGCTGACCCCGCCGCCGATGATGAACAGCTCTGGCGAGAACAGCATCTCCACATGCGCCAGATACTTCTGGACGCGGTGCGCCCACTGCTCCCAGCTCAGGTCGTGGTCCTCCTTGGCCTTGCTGGAGGCCCGCTTCTCGGCGTCGTGGCCGTGCAGTTCGAGGTGGCCCAGCTCGGTGTTGGGGACGAGGGCGCCGTCCACGAAGACGGCGCTGCCGATGCCGGTGCCGAAGGTGAGCAGGATGGCCGTGCCCTTGCGGTCCCGGCCGGCGCCGAACTGCATCTCGGCGACGCCTGCCGCGTCCGCGTCATTCAGGACGACCACGGGCAGGCCGCCCAGTCTGCCGGCGAACAACGCGCGCGCGTCGGTGTCGATCCAGCTGCTGTCGACGTTCGCCGCCGTACGGACCATGGCGCCGCCCGTGACCACTCCGGGGAAGGTCAGCCCGACCGGGCCGGTCCAGCCGAAGTGGTCCACGACCTGCTTCACCCCGTCCGCCACACCGTCCGGTGTCGCCGGGTGCGGGGTGAGCACCTTGCAGCGCTCCTGGGCCAGGTCGCCCTTGTCCAGGTCCACAGGGGCGCCCTTGATCCCGGATCCGCCGATGTCCACGCCGAAGATCTGCATGGCACTACGTTACGACGGACGACTGACAGTCACTTCCCGGAAGTGCCGGTGCCGCCGCGCTCGGCGGCCAGGGTGGCCGCCTCCTCGCGCAGGTCGCGGCGCAGCTCCTTGGGCAGCGAGAAGGCGATGGACTCCTCGGCCGCCTTGACGATCTCCACATCGCCGTAGCCGCGCTCGCCGAGCCACTCCAGCACCTGCTCGACCAGGACCTCCGGGACGGAGGCACCGGAGGTGACGCCGACCGTCGTCACGTCCTCCAGCCAGGCCTCGTCGATCTCGTCGGCGAAGTCCACGAGGTAGGCCTCGCGGGCGCCGGCGAGCTTGGCGACCTCGACCAGCCGCTTGGAGTTGGAGGAGTTGCGCGAGCCGACGACGATGACCAGCTCGGCCTCGGCGCCCATCTGCTTCACGGCGAGCTGGCGGTTCTGCGTGGCGTAGCAGATGTCGTCGCTGGGCGGCGAGACGAGCCCCGGGAACTTGGTCTTCAGGGCGTCGACGGTCTCCATGGTCTCGTCGACGGAAAGGGTGGTCTGCGACAGCCAGACGATCTTCGACGGGTCGCGGACCTCGATCTTGGCGACGTCCTCGGGGCCGTCGACGAGCTGGATGTGGTCGGGGGCCTCGCCGGAGGTGCCGATGACCTCCTCGTGGCCCTCGTGTCCGATCAGGAGGATGTCGTAGTCCTCCTTGGCGTACCGGACGGCCTCCTTGTGGACCTTGGTGACCAGGGGGCAGGTGGCGTCGATGGTGGCGAGGCGGCCCTGCCGGGCCTCCTCGTGCACGACCGGGGCGACGCCGTGCGCGGAGAACATGACGATGTTGCCCGGCGGCACCTCCTCCGTCCGTTCGACGAAGACGGCACCCTTCTTCTCCAGGGTCTGCACGACGTACTTGTTGTGGACGATCTCGTGCCGCACATAGATCGGGGCCCCGTACTGTTCGAGGGCCTTCTCGACGGCGATCACCGCGCGGTCCACACCGGCGCAGTAGCCCCGGGGGGCGGCGAGCAGGACACGGCGGGCAGGCGAAGCGGTCATGCGTCCCATCGTAAGGCCGCCTTCGGCGGCGCAGAGATCGCGTGCCCGCTGCCGTGCGGGCAAGACTATTGACATGTCCGACACGGAAGCCACGGCGTCCCCGGCGGATGAGCACCACGAGCTGCGGCGCAGCCTCGGCTTCCGGGATCTCGTGGTCTACGGGCTTCTCTTCATCGCCCCCATGGCGCCGGTCGGCGTCTTCGGCACGCTGGACGCCAGGTCGCACGGCGCGGTGGCGCTGGTGTACGCGGTGGCCACGGTCGCCATGGGGTTCACCGCATTCAGTTATGCGCAGATGGTGCGGGTGGTACCGCAGGCGGGGTCGGTGTTCGCCTACGCGCGCGTGGCGCTCGGCGAGGAGGCCGGGTTCATCGCGGGCTGGATGGCGATGCTGGACTACGTCCTCATCCCGGCGGTGGCGTATCTCTTCTCCGGGATCGCGATGAACGCGCTGGTCCCGCAGGTGTCCCGGTGGGTGTGGACCGCGCTGGCCGTCGGCGTCACGACGCTGCTGAACCTGTGGGGCGTACGGGCGGCCGCGGTCGTGGGGTTGCTCGTCCTGGCCATGGAGATCGTCGTGCTGCTGGTGTTCGTGGTGGCGGCGAGCGTGGCGCTGGCGCGGGACGGGGCGCACCGGGGCCTGTGGTCGCCGTTGTCGGGTGACGGCACCCAGGGGCCGTTCACGCTCGCGGCGGTGATCGGCGCGGTGTCGGTGGCGGTCCTGTCGTATCTGGGCTTCGACGCGATCGCGACGTTCGCCGAGGAGGTCACCGGGGGTTCGGCGAGGGTGGCGCGGGCGCTGCTGTCCTGTCTGGCGCTGGCGGGTGTGCTGTTCGTGGCGCAGACGTACCTGGTGGCGCTGCTGGAGCCGATGACGTCCGCGCGGCTGGCCGCCGCCCCCGGCAGGCAGGGCGCCGCCTTCTACGACGCCGTGGACGTCTCCGTGGGCGGCTGGCTGCACGATCTGGTGGCCGCGAGCAAGGCGATCGGGGCGGCGTTCGCGGCGCTGGCCGGGCAGGCGGCGGCGGGGCGTCTGCTGTTCGCGATGGGCCGGGGCGGGCGGCTGCCGCGGGCGCTGTCCCGGACGGACGGCGGAGTGCCGCGGGTCGCACTGCTGTGCTCGGCGGTGGTCACGCTGCTGGCGGCGGGGTGGGCGGCGCGGCGGGGCGACGGCCTGGACAAGCTCGTCTCGGTGGTCGACGTGGGCGCGCTGACGGCGTTCACGCTGCTGCACGCGAGCGTGGTGGGTTATTTCGCGGTACGGCGGTGGGGGCGGGGGCCTGTGAGCTGGTGGCGGCATGTGGTGGTGCCGGTGGTGGGGGCGGCGATCACGGTGGCGGTGATCGTGGCGGCGAGCGGGGTGGCGCAGGTGGTGGGGGCGGTGTGGCTGGGCGTCGGCTTGGTGGTGCTGGTGGGGCAGCGGGGGCGGGTGGAGGCGTCCGGGTAGCTGGGCGAGGGGGCTGGCGAGGGTGGGTTTTCGCTTGCCCGCGACGGGGGGTGCCGCTGCGACGGCGCGGTGTCCGATCGCGCGCCCGGCGGCGCGTCCCCGATGTCAGTACTCTCCGTTACGCTCGGCCGCATGGCTGTGAACACGACCCCTGAGGCGCCCCTGCCCGTAGGTGAGGTCTCCCGGCTGATCGGGGGGTGGATCGATCGGCTCGGTGCGGTGTGGGTCGAGGGGCAGATCACGCAGTTGTCACGGCGGCCCGGTGCCGGGGTCGTGTTCCTGACGCTGCGGGATCCGTCGTACGACATCTCGGTCAGCGTCACCTGCTACCGGCAGGTGTTCGACACCGTCGCGGACGTCGTCGGCGAGGGCGCCCGCGTCGTCGTACTGGCCAAGCCGGAGTGGTACGCACCGCGCGGGCAGCTGTCGCTGCGTGCCGCCGAGATCAGACCCGTGGGTGTCGGCGAGCTGCTGGCCCGGCTGGAGCGGCTGAAGAAGGCGCTCGCGGCCGAGGGCCTGTTCGCGCCGGAGCGGAAGACACCGCTGCCGTTCCTGCCGCAGCTGATCGGGCTGGTCTGCGGCCGCGCCTCCGCCGCGGAGCGGGACGTGCTGGAGAACGCCCGGCACCGCTGGCCCGCCGTCCGCTTCGAGGTGCGCAACGTCCCGGTGCAGGGTGTGCACGCCGTCCCGCAGGTCGTGCAGGCCGTCAAGGAGCTGGACGAGATCGAGGACGTGGACGTGATCATCGTCGCGCGCGGCGGCGGCAGCGTGGAGGACCTGCTGCCGTTCTCCGACGAGCAGCTCGTGCGGGCCGTGGCCGAGTGCCGTACGCCCGTGGTCTCCGCGATCGGGCACGAGCCCGACAATCCGCTGCTGGACCACGTCGCCGACCTGCGCGCCTCCACGCCCACCGACGCCGCCAAGAAGGTCGTGCCGGACGTGGGCGAGGAGTTCGAGCGGGTGCGGATGCTGCGGGACCGGGCCCGGCGGTGCGTGAACGCGTATCTGGAGCGGGAGGAGCGCGGGCTGGCGCATGCCCTGGCCCGGCCCTCGATAGAGGATCCGCACCGGATGCTCGACGAGCGCGCCGAGCACGTGACTTCCCTCGCCGAGCGCAGCCGGCGCACGCTCGGCCATCTCCTGGACCGTGCGGACTCGGAGCTGAGCCACACGCACGCGCGCGTGGTGGCCCTCTCCCCCGCGGCCACGCTCAGGCGCGGCTACGCGGTACTGCAGAAGGCGGACGGGCATGTGGTGCGCGGCCCGGACGAGGTGACGGAGGGCGAGGCGCTGCGGGCCCGCGTCGCCGACGGCGAATTCACAGTGAAGGTAGGCGAATGACCGACAAGGTGGGCGAAGCGCTCTCGTACGAGCAGGCGCGGGACGAGTTGATCGAGGTCGTACGACGTCTGGAGGCGGGCGGTACGACGCTGGAGGAGTCCCTGGCGCTGTGGGAGCGCGGCGAGGAGCTGGCCAAGGTGTGCCGGCGCTGGCTGGAGGGGGCGCGGGCCCGGCTGGACGCGGCGCTCGCCGAGGAGGCCGAGGAGGCGGACGCCGAGTAGGCATCACCCCGGGGTTGTGAAGCGGGTCACCACACCCCGAGTTTTGTTGAAGGTTGAACTTCGCTGGCGTAAGGTCATGCTGTCAGCCGATCCGGACCACGGTCCGGTTCGTCGGATCAAGACGCACCTAGGAAGTCCACGCATGTCTCTCGTTCTTGACCCCGCCGCCCAGGACCTGCTGTTCCGCGAGGCCCGCACCGCGAACACCTTCACCGACGAACCGGTCACCGAGGAGCAGGTCCAGGCGATCTACGACCTGGTCAAGTACGGCCCGACCGCCTTCAACCAGAGCCCGCTGCGCATCACCCTCGTCCGCTCCCCCGAGGCCCGTGAGCGCCTGGTGAAGCACATGGCCGAGGGCAACCAGCCGAAGACGGCCACCGCCCCGCTGGTCGCGATCCTCTCCGCGGACAACGAGTTCCACGAGGAGCTGCCGACCCTGTTCCCGCACTTCCCGCAGGCCAAGGACGTCTTCTTCAGCGAGCGTCCGGCCCGTGAGGGCGCCGCCACGCTGAACGCCGCCCTGCAGGCCGCCTACTTCATCGTCGGCGTCCGTGCCGCCGGCCTCGCCGCCGGCCCGATGACCGGCCTCGACTTCGAGGGCGTCCGCAAGGAGTTCCTGGACGACGACCACACCCCGCTGATGGTGGTCAACATCGGCAAGCCGGGTCCGGACGCCTGGTTCCCGCGCTCGCCGCGCCTGGCGTACGACGACGTCGTCACGACCGTCTGAGCGCCCCGCGCACGGAAAGAGGCCCCCAGCACCGCCGGGGGCCTCTTTTCCTGCGCGTGGGCTCACCACGCGCGGGAGCTCACCGCGTCTTCAGCGCCGACGCGAACTTCGTCAGGTCCGCGAAGGACGCTGTGCCGGCCACCACCGTGGTGGAGCCGGACCCGCCGTTCAGGACGAGGGCGTCGTAGCGGCCGCCCGTGTAGCGGGTCCAGGTGCGGCCGTCGATCGTCTCGGTCTGCTTCGTCGCCGACGCGCCCTGGCTGGCGTCGTCGATGAAGGCGGCCGGCTTCTGCGTGGACTGCTCGATCTGCACGTACTGGCTGTCCGGGGTCTGGAAGCCCAGGTGCCAGCGGTCGCCGTTCTCGCCCTGGAAGCGCACGGAGGTCGCCTTCCAGGCGCTCGGCAGGCCCTCGGGGGCGGCCACCGGGTAGGTCGCCGCGCGGCGGGCCGTGAGCAGTTCGACCCGGTAGTCGACCCGCTTGAGGTCGGGAGCGTGATCGTCGTGCGGGATGGCGAAGAACCAGACGCCCGCCGCCGCGATGCCGATCAGGGCCAGGGAGAGAACCATGTCCCGGGCCGTCTTCTGCTTGCCGTTCGAACCTGCCACGCCTTCTATCGTCGCAGGTGCCCCAAGCGCTCATCCGTGGGGTCCCCTGCTCATTTTGTCTGCCTAACGATAGAGTCAGGGCCAATACCCTCATCCGGCCGTCGTCGTATCAGAAAGGTGCGCTCCGATGACCGAAAATCATCACCTGCCGTCCGAGCTAGATGTTCCCTCCGAGGCTCCCGACCGCAACCTCGCCCTGGAACTCGTCCGGGTGACCGAAGCCGCCGCCATGGCCGCGGGGCGCTGGGTGGGGCGCGGTGACAAGAACGGCGCCGACGGTGCCGCGGTGCGCGCCATGCGGACCCTCGTCTCCACCGTGTCGATGAACGGCGTCGTCGTCATCGGCGAGGGCGAGAAGGACGAGGCGCCGATGCTCTTCAACGGGGAGCGGGTGGGCGACGGCACCGGTCCGGAGGTCGACATCGCGGTCGACCCGATCGACGGCACCACGCTGACGGCCAAGGGCATGCCGAACGCGATCGCCGTCCTGGCCGCCGCCGAGCGCGGCGCCATGTTCGACCCGTCCGCCGTGTTCTACATGGACAAGCTGGTCACCGGCCCGGAAGCGGCCGACTTCGTCGACATCGACGCGCCCGTGGCCGTGAACATCCGGCGGATCGCCAAGGCGAAGAAGGCCACGCCCGAGGACGTCACCGTCGTCATCCTCGACCGGCCGCGCCACGCGGGCCTGATCAAGGAGGTCCGGGAGGCCGGCGCGCGCATCAAGCTGATCTCCGACGGTGACGTCGCCGGCTCGATCTACGCGCTGCGCGAGGGCACGGGCGTCGATCTGCTGCTCGGTGTCGGCGGCACGCCGGAGGGCATCATCTCGGCCTGTGCCGTGAAGTGCCTGGGCGGAACGATCCAGGGCAAGCTGTGGCCCAAGGACGACGAGGAGCGGGCGCGGGCCATCGACGCCGGGCACGATCTGGACCGGGTTCTGACGACCGACGACCTGGTGTCCGGGGAGAACGTGTTCTTCGTCGCCACCGGGATCACCGACGGCGAGCTGCTGCGCGGGGTCCAGTACCGGTCGGAGACCGCGCTGACCGAGTCGATCGTGATGCGGTCGAAGTCGGGGACCGTGCGGCGCATCTACTCCGAGCACCGGCTGAGCAAGCTGCGGGCCTACAGCGCGGTCGACTTCGACCGGGCCAAGTAGGTCCGGAGACGAGAAGGCGCCCCCTGTGCGGAGGGGGCGCCCTCATCGACGCTCAGCCCGCTATGCGGTTCGCCGTCGCCCTCGCCGCCTTCTTCAGCTCCATCTCGCGGCGGCGGCGCCTCGCCAGGACCACGCGGCGCTCCGCTGCCGTGAGGCCGCCCCAGACGCCGTACGGCTCGGGCTGCAGGAGGGCGTGTTCGCGGCATTCGACCATCACCGGGCAGCGGGCGCAGACGCGCTTGGCCGCTTCCTCGCGGGACAGCCGGGCGGCGGTCGGCTCCTTCGACGGGGCGAAGAACAGGCCCGCTTCATCACGCCGGCACACCGCCTCGGTATGCCAGGGAGCCTCTTGATCCCTGTCCCTCGCTGGCACCCGCTGGGCCGGAACGGCAGCGACCTGCAAGGACGAATGCGGCGGTTGCAGCACGGTCTACTCCTGACGACGGCTTCGCGAGCGAGAGACGATGCAGCAAGGCCTACCCGCTGTGCGCGCGCCTATGCACAGCGTTCCCAACCGCAGGCGCGCGACGGCTCGTTCGCGCCCCTCGGTGGCGGCTCAGCAGGAGTGGAACGCTCCGTTCACCGGCGGATTCGCGAGCGTCAACGGCCCAGGTGTTTGCGCAGCTTCCGGTCGACCTTGTCCTGGACCCGCTCCAGCTTCCGGTCGACCTTGTCCTGGACCCGGTCCAGGATGTCCGCCACGCGCTTGCCGCGCTTGGGGCGGGCCTCGACATTGCCGAGCACGGCCCAGCCGTCGACGTAGACGACGGGGGCGTCGGCGTCGACCGAGTCCAGCGTGTCCACCTCGAAGTTGCCGAGGACGCCGCCTCCGGTGCCGCGCAGCGACACGTTCTCCGGGACGCGGATCTGGACGTCGCCGAAGACCGAGACGGCCTTGATCACGACCTGCTGGTACTCGAAGATCGCCTCGCTGAGGTCGATCTCGACGCTGCCGAAGATCGAGTACGCGTGGAGCCGGCGCCCGGCGCGCCAGCGGCCCCGGCGCACCGCGCTGCTGAAGACGGCGACGACGTTGGCATCCGCCTCGTGCGGGATCGCGCCCGGGGCGGGGCGGGGCGGCACGGGTGTGTAGGCGGGGGCGGCGCCGCCCTGGTGGGCCGCCGGCAGATCCCGGATGAAGACCTCCAGCTCGCCCACCGTCTTGGCGGCGAGGACACCCTCGACCCGCTCGGCATGCTCGTCGGCGGTCAGCCGGCCCTCGGCCAGGGCCTCACGGAGTATCTCGGCGATGCGGTCACGGTCGGCGTCCGAGGCACGCAGCTCGGAGACAGGTGCTTCGGTGTGCTTCTGAAGGTCCACGACAACAGCGTACCGAAACGCGATAGATCGCGACTAGGGGCTGTGGAAAACCCCGGCGTGTCGAACTGAGCCTTACCTCACAGGTTCCCTGTCGGCGGCAGGTTCTACGCTGGTGAGGCCCGCCAGCGTCGGCGGGCCGCCGTCCGTCAGAGTGAGGAATGGGCTGAGATGCCTGAGTTCGCGTACACCGACCTGCTCCCCCAGGGAGCGGACACCACCCCGTACCGGCTGGTGACGTCCGAGGGCGTCTCCACCGTCGAGGGCCCGGACGGGCGGACGTTCCTCAAGGTGGAGCCGGAGGCGCTGCGCAAGCTGGCCGAGGAGGCCGTCCACGACATCCAGCACTATCTGCGCCCGGCCCACCTGGCGCAGCTGCGCCGCATCATCGACGACCCGGAGGCGTCGGGCAACGACAAGTTCGTCGCGCTCGACCTGCTGAAGAACGCGAACATCGCGGCGGCGGGCGTGCTGCCCATGTGCCAGGACACCGGCACGGCGATCGTGATGGGCAAGCGCGGGCAGAACGTGCTGACGGAGGGCCGCGACGAAGAGGCGCTGAGCCGCGGCATCTACGACGCCTACACCAAGCTCAACCTGCGCTACTCGCAGATGGCTCCGCTCACCATGTGGGAGGAGAAGAACACCGGCTCCAACCTGCCGGCCCAGATCGAGCTGTACGCCACCGACGGCGGCGCCTACAAGTTCCTGTTCATGGCGAAGGGCGGCGGTAGCGCCAACAAGTCCTTCCTCTACCAGGAGACGAAGGCCGTCCTGAACGAGGCCTCCATGATGAAGTTCCTGGAGGAGAAGATCCGTTCGCTCGGTACGGCCGCCTGCCCGCCGTATCACCTGGCGATCGTCGTCGGCGGCACGAGCGCCGAGTACGCGCTGAAGACCGCGAAGTACGCCTCCGCGCACTACCTGGACGAGATCCCGGCCGAGGGCTCGCCGCTCGGGCACGGCTTCCGGGACAAGGAGCTGGAGGAGAAGGTCTTCGAGCTGACCCAGAAGATCGGTATCGGCGCGCAGTTCGGCGGCAAGTACTTCTGCCACGACGTCCGCGTGGTCCGCCTGCCCCGGCACGGCGCGTCCTGCCCGGTCGCCATCGCCGTGTCCTGCTCGGCCGACCGCCAGGCGGTCGCGAAGATCACCGCCGAGGGCGTCTTCCTGGAGCAGCTGGAGAGGGACCCGGCGCGCTTCCTGCCGGAGACGACCGACGAGCACCTCGACGAGTCGTCCGACGTGGTCAGGATCGACCTCAACCAGCCGATGGACACGATCCTCGCCGAGCTGACCAAGTACCCCGTCAAGACGCGGCTTTCGCTGACCGGCCCGCTGGTCGTCGCCCGTGACATCGCGCACGCGAAGATCAAGGAGCGGCTGGACGCGGGCGAGGGGATGCCGCAGTACCTGAAGGACCACCCGGTGTACTACGCGGGCCCGGCGAAGACCCCCGAGGGCTACGCCTCCGGTTCCTTCGGTCCGACGACGGCCGGCCGCATGGACTCCTACGTGGAGCAGTTCCAGGCCGCGGGCGGCTCCAAGGTAATGCTCGCCAAGGGCAACCGCAGCAAGCAGGTCACCGACGCGTGCGACGCCCACGGCGGCTTCTACCTCGGCTCCATCGGCGGCCCGGCCGCCCGCCTGGCCCAGGACTGCATCAAGAAGGTCGAGGTCCTGGAGTACGAGGAGCTGGGCATGGAGGCGGTCTGGAAGATCGAGGTCGAGGACTTCCCGGCGTTCATCGTCGTGGACGACAAGGGCAACGACTTCTTCACCGATCCGTCGCCCGCGCCCACGTTCACGTCCATCCCGGTACGCTCGTCCTGATGTGGCGGGTCGCCCTCGGGCGGCCCGAGGATCGCCACCAAGACCCGGCTCCGCAGCCGACGTTCACTCAATCTCAGAGCCCCTGGCCCGCCGCCAGGGGCTCTGCCCGTTTCCGGCGCTGTCGTGGCATCAGGATCGGAAGCGGTTCGGAAGCGGCGAAACCGGCTCCAGCCCGGCGGATGTCGGGCAAGGTAGCTCCGTTCGTACCGAAGAGACGAGCGAGACCCGGCGGTCTGCCGGGAGCTGCGAGGACCCATGAACCACATCTACAAGCCTCCGAGCTTGTTACCCTTCGCCGGCCAGGAGCGGACATACGCGCTGATCATCGCCGGTGTCCCGCTTCTGCTCATCCTGCTGACCGGCGTCCTGCCCCAACTGGCCTCGGACGACGGCGACTCCAAGGGCACGGCCGTGACCGGCAGCGGCGGCTACTCCTACCAGCCGTCCGCCACGGATCCGGCGACACCGGACATATCCACGACGTACGGCACGACGACAAAGGCGTCCGCTCCCGGCACCGGCGCCACGGACCTTTCGCCGAGTCCGCTCGCCACGACGGGCACGGACAGCGCGCGGAGCACGGACAGCACGGCCGGCACCGAGGGCACGGCCGATCCCGCCGCGACGGTCAACGGCTACTTCAGCGCCATCAACGGCCACGACTACCGGACCGCCTGGGCGCTCGGCGGCAAGAACCTCAGCTCGTCCTACTCCTCCTTCGTGGCGGGCTTCGGCAACACCGGGCAGGACCTGGTCACGGTCGACTCGGTCCAGGGCACGACCGTCTCGGTCACCCTCGTCGCCCGGCAGACCGACGGCACCCAGAAGTCGTACAGCGGCCGGTACACCGTGGTGGACGGGGTCATCACCGCCGCCTCGATGACCCCCGCCGGCTGAGCAGAGCGGAGCAGTCCAGACATGGCCAGTGACATCCTTTCCCTCTCCGTTCCGCCGCCGGACCCGACCGGGCGCGCCCCGGGCCGCCCGTCCGGGGACGCCACGAGCAACGCCACCCGACTGCTGTGCGCCGGTACCTACCTCGACCCGGTGTACCGCGCCACGGTCATCCGCGAGCTGCTGACCCACCGGTTCCGGGTGGTGGCACCGTCGTACGGGTACGACGCGGTTCCGGTGCTCGCGCACGCCCTGGCGGCGCGCCGGCTGCACCGTGCCCGGCTGGCCGTTCTCGGCGCGGGCCTCGTCGTCACGTTCGCCCTGATGGTCTCCGGCGTGCTGAACGAGTTCGCCGCGTCGCTGACGATGCTGTGGCTGGTGTGGGTCACCGCGTATCTACGGCGGGTCGTCACCCTGCAGACCCTCACGAGCCGGCTGCGCGGCCGCACCGACGCGGCAGGCCGGAAGGCCGGGTTCGACGGCGCCTATCCCGACCATCCCCGGCTGACGGCCGAGCTGGTGGCCAAGATCGACCGGGAGCAGACGTCGGACGGCAGTCTGATCTGCTACGGCGGCTACAAACCGTTCGTCGGCGCGGGCCAGCAGGTGCGGCGCTGGTCGAACGCCGAGCTGCTGATCGGGGCGCCGGCCCCGGCGTTCGAGCAGCACCAGCACGGACCGGGCATGTCCCGGGCCGCGGCAGGCCAGGAGCCGAAGCGGAAGGAGGTCATCGCCTTCACCGCCGAGGAGATCACCGCCTATGTCGGCGACCGCATGACCGCGGAACTGCGCGACCGGGCACGCGAGGCGGAGCGGATCGACGGACTCGCCGTCGAGCGGTCCACGTTCACCACGGCCGTCACGACCCGTCTCGGGGTGTGGGAGCCGGTCCGGGAGCGCCTCGGCGGCGGCTGGGAGGACGGCTACGGCTCGCAGCGCGCGTATCTGTGCGTCCGGGTGGGCTCGTGGAACCAGGAGCTGGTCACCACGGCGTTCGTCGGTTTCGACCTCAAGGGCAACACCCTCCACACCGAGTTCTACTCGTATGTGCTGGCGCCGATCGAGGCGAGCTTCCATCTGGTGGACCGGCTCCCCGCCGCCCTGAACGGCCGGCTGCTGCTCAGGGTCGCCTGGCACACCCTGCGCAGCACCCCCGAGGCCGCCCTGCGTCCCGCCCTCACCCGGCTGCGCGCACTGCTGCCCGGCCTGCTGCCCTGGCGGTGGGGGAAGACCCTGATCCGGGTGCTGCAGCCGCCCGACACCAGCGAGTTCCGCCTCGGCCGCTACGCGGACACCGTGCTGAACCGCGGGGCGCTCACCAGCATCCGGGAGATGGCGACCAGCGACGACTTCCACGTCTTCTTCCAGGAGACGGACACGATCAAGTACACGCAGATCGTGGAGCGCCAGCTGCTGCAGGTCGTCCGTGACTTCCTGCACGAGCACAACGTGGACCTCGCCGAGCACGAGGCGCGCCAGACGAACATCCTCAACAGCTACGGCGACAACAACAACTTCGTGAACAACAACAGCGGCACCGTCAACTCCGGGACGCAGAACTTCCATCGCGGCACCGACGGCGGCGGCCAGGGGGCGGGATCCTCATGACCGGAACCGGGCACCACAACAACTTCGTGAACGACAACAGCGGCAACGTCAACTCGGGAGAGCAGAACTTCTACGACGGTGCACCGCCCGCCGCCCCGCAGCAGCACGCCGCTCCCGGTCCCTCCCCGGACCGCGGCCGCAATGTCTTCGTCGTCCACGGACGCGACGAGGAGGCGCGGATGAAGGTCTTCGACCTGCTGCGTCTGCTCGATCTGCGTCCGCTGGAGTGGGAGGACCTGGTCAGAGCCACGGGCAAGACGGCGCCGTTCCTCGGCGAGGTCATCGCGCAGGCCCCCGCTCAGGCCCAGGCGGCGCTGGTGCTCCTCACCCCGGACGACGTCGTCCAGCTCCATCCGGACCTGCGGGGCCCGAACGAGCCGCCGTACGAGAGCGAGCCGACCGGTCAGCCCCGGCCGAACGTGCTGATCGAACTGGGCCTGCTGCTGATGGCCTACCCGGAGCGCACGCTGCTGGTGGAGATCGGCGCGCTGCGCACGATCTCCGACATCGCCGGCATGAACGTCATCCGGTTCGACGGCACGGCGACCGCCCTGGGCAAGGTCGTCGAACGGCTGAAGCTGGCGGGCTGCAAGGTCAACGACACCGGCTCGGACTGGCGCCAGACCTGGCCGTACACCCATCTGTCGGCGTACGGCCGCACCGGGCGGGCCGTGCCGCCGACCCGCTGAGCCGCGGTACGGGCCCGCTGACCGGGGGAGGGCCCGTACCGCACGGGTGGGCCCTGGGCGGGCGCCCGGTGTCACACATGGCGCCGGGCGCCCGCCGCCAGGGTCGCCAGGAAGGCACCGGTCTCCTGCAGGTCGATCCGGCCCAGCTCGCCGGGGCGGACCAGCACGCGCAGTTCGCGGCAGACGGTCCGCTCCCAGGAGTGTGCGACGAACGAGAGCAGGATCAGCCGCAGCAGGCTGTCCTCGTCGAGGTCGTGCAGCCGGGCGAGCCCCGCGCCGGTCAGCGGCATGGTGACGCGTTCGAGCTGGGCGTGCCGGTGGACGGCGTCCCACAGCCGGTCCAGGCCGAACCACAGGTCGTGCACGCTGGAGGAGGCGACGCAGTCGTTGCCCATGCGGCTGTAGGCGACGGCGAAGACCAGCCGCGGCCGGCTGCCCAGGGTGGCGACGGTCCCGATCGGATACCGGTCCCGCTTGCCCCGCGGCTTGTCCCGCGCGCTCTCCCTCGCCAGCGGGGCCACCCCGTGCAGCGCGGCGGCCAGTTCCGCGTCCAGTCGCGGGGCGTCCCCGTCGTAGCGGCGGGCGAGCAACTGGCCCTGCACACTGCCGTCGTTGATGACGACGCCGTCGTCCACGCGGGTGTCGAAGGTGTCGGTGAACCCGACCACCAGATGGCCGGGCTGGTCGAAGAGGTCGCCCTCCTCGACCACCACCGTCATCGCGGGGCGGCGGAACTCCTGCCGTACCGCGGACTGCGGCCGCGCCCGGGCGAGTCCCCAGGCCAGGCAGAGGGCGGCGGAGGCGGCGAGGACCATTCCCGGGCGGGACACGGCACGGGGGTACAGCTGCCCGACGAACTGCACGAAGGCCGACACGGCACCGAAGGCCGCCAGCACACTGCCCAGGAACATCCGCCGTCCGCGGCGCGACCCCGGGAGCCGCAGCGTCGGTCGCGGTCGTACGGGACGGAACGGCGGGCTCCAACCGGTCCATCGCAAACCGGACAATCGCATGATTCCCTCCAGGTCCCCTTGGTACGCTGACGGACAGTCACGCGGCAGAGGGGGCGAGGCGCGTGCAGACCCTTACATCCTGCGTACGCGTGAGCGTCCTGGGCCCCGCCCGGCTGGACGTGAACGGCACTCCGGTACGCCTCACCCCGCTGACGGCCCGTCTGCTGGTCCGCCTGGTCGCCGCCGAGGGCGAGGCCGTGACCGCGCGCCGGCTGTACCGGGACGTGTGGCAGCCGACCGTCGAACTGCCGCGCCAGGAGCTGCGCAACCGCAACGAGGTGCAGAAGCGGATCCTGGAGCTGCGGCGCGCTTTCGACCTCGCCGGGCCCGGCCGCGGCGCCCGGATCATCCGTACGGGACAGCTGCCGTCCGGGCGCGGCACCCAGAGCACCTACCAACTGAACCTCGCCGAGGACGAGTTGGACAGCACGGAGTTCACCCGTCTGATCTGCGACGCGCTGCGCGCGGCACCGGCCTCCGCGGTCCGGCTGCTCGCGGAGGCGCTGCGGCTCTGGCGCGGCCGGCCGCTGACCGAGGTGCACGAGGAGGAGTTCGCGCTCGCACCGGTCAGGCGGCTGGTCCAGCTCCGGGAGACCGCGCTGCGGGAGCTGGTCCACGGACACACCGCGCTGGGCCGCTACGACCTGGCGCTGCCGGTGGCCGAGCAGACGGCCCTGGAGCGGCCGGGCGACCCCGAGGCCGCCGCCGTCCTCGCCCGGCTGAACGCCCGGCTGCGCGAGCGGCACGGCGACGAGCTGCTGCGCCACACCCTGCGCGGGCTGCGGGTGGACGTCGTGGTGGTGCGCGGCGACCTGTTCGACCAGCAGGACACCAATCTGGTCGTGGGGTTCTCGGACACCTTCGACACCTTCGCCGACGACGTCGTGATAAGCCGGGAGAGCGTGCAGGGCCAGCTCGTCGACCGGCTCTTCGGGGGCCGGCACCGGCTCCTCGACGACAAACTGCGCCGCGGCCTCGGGGCGTTCACCCCGCTGGCCACGGAGAGCGTCCGGGCGAAGCGGCGCGGCCGGCGCATCCGCTATCCCATCGGTACGGTGGTGGCGGTGCCCGTCGGCACCCGCCGTGTCTTCGCGCTGGCCTACTCCCGCCTGGGCAACGATCTGCGCGCCCGGTCCGGCCCGGCGGACCTGCGGCTGAGCCTGGACCGGCTGTGGCCGACGGTCGCCCTGCACGGGCTGTTCAAACCGGTGGCGATACCGCTGATCGGCATGGGCCTGTCCCGGATCGTCGAACTCGACCGGACCCAGCTCGTGCTGATGATCGTGGAGACCTTCATGCAGAGCCTGCGTCAGGATCCGGCCGTCTCCCCGGAGTTGCGCATCGTCGTCCGCGCCGACGACCTGGAGCGGACCGATCTGTCGGCGGTGGAGGCGTTCTTGCGCGGGGCGGACGAGCGGGGGCCGGCTTACCCGCCGGCCACGGTGCGTTGATCGGGTCACTCCCCCAGCAAAGGTCCCCGTGCGCTTCCGCCGACAGTCGTCGCCCGCTTCCGAAACGCTTCCGGTCCGCGTCGGCTAGCCGAGCCGCTGGTCCGGCGACCCGTCGCAGTTCTGCAGCCGGACACGGTCCTTCGCCGCGGCCTGGGTGAGGCACAGCCCCGGTGCCGCCGCCGGGCGGATGGTCCCCGAGTCGCGGAGGAACTGCTGGTTGGTGCCGCCGTGGCAGTTCCAGACGATCAGGCCGGTGCCCGCGGTGTAGGCGCCGCCCGGCACGTCCAGGCAGCGGTCGTGGGTCAGCTCCAGGTGCAGGGAGCGCTGTCCGGGGTCGTACCACCAGCCCTGGTTACGGCCGCCGTGGCAGTCCCAGCCGATCACCTCGGTGCCGTTCGCGCTCGAACCCCCGGACGCGTCGAGGCAGTTCCCGGTGGCCTGGTCGGTCAGCGGCCGGAAGGCGTCGTCCCAGGCGCCCGGGTACAGCTTGGGACTGCCGGTGCTTGCCGGGTCGGCGCAGCCCGCCTCGCGGTAGCCGGAGTCGTAGAACTGGGTGAGGCAGGACGCGAAGGCGCCGTGGCCCCGGTAGTCGGGGTGGAAGGACTGGCGTACCGAGTTGGAGTCGGGCGGGAAGGGGTTGGTGAGGTCGATGTACAGGCCGCGCGCCCAGGCGTCCTCCATGCAGACCTCGTGGCCGTGGAAGAGGCGGGAGTTGTCGAGGTAGGAGGCGCCGCTCTCCTCGGCGGCCCTGCGCATGCCGCGTTCGAAGAGCGGGACGGCGGTGTTGCGGCCCCAGGCGGCGTCGGAGTCGTAGCCCATGCAGCCGCCGGGGAGCTTGCCCGGGAAGTTCGGGTTGTCGTGGATGTCGGGGCCGATGGGGCTCGGGTAGCCCATGAGGACGAGTGTGTAGTCGTCGTCGCCGTAGCCGGCGTCCCGCATGACGGTCCTCAGGTCGGCGACGGTGGCCTCCACCTTCGGGACCAGGCCGTCGACGCGGGCCTGCCAGCCGGGCGCGTACTTGGGTTCGCAGGGGCCCTGGAGGGTGACGTAGCGGGTGACGCAGTCGGTCATGACGGGGCCGAACTGAAGGTCGTCGTTGGCGCCGATGCCCAGCACGATCATCTTGATCCGGGTGTTGCGGGCCTTGATGGCGAGGCTGTCGCTCTGGACGAGTTCGTCGGCGTACTGCTTGCTGCCGCCGATGCGGATGTTGCCGGTGGAGGCACCCGAACAGGCGACGTTGTAGGTGACGTCCGCAGGGATGCCGGTGCGGTGGATGGCGGAGTCGGGCGAGCGGTGGCACCAGTTGTCCGGGCCGTCGGTGCCCGGTTCGTAGGTGCCGACGCCCTCGCCGGAGATCTCGCTGTCGCCGAGGGAGATCAGCGCGGTCTTGCGGTCGGCCGGGGGCCGCTCGGCGGAGTCGCCGTAGAGGGCGGTGGCCTCGGCGGCGCGGATCCTCTCCAGGCCGGCCGGCAAGGGGGTGGAGGTCGGGGCCGCATGGGCGGCGGGGGCCGCGAGGCCCGCGAGCACGGTGGCGGTCGCCGCGACAGCGACGGCCGTACATCTGATCCTGGACCTGACGCGTTGCATGACGCCTCCCCGAAGCAGGTGTTACTCCGGGTATTTACTGGCGAGTAGTCACAGAGGGAATACACATGCGGCGACAAGTGCTCACCTTTTCGGAGGTACGACGATGACGAGCGAAGAGCCGCGGTACCGGATCGAGCACGACTCGATGGGTGAGGTCCGGGTCCCGGCCCATGCCAAGTGGCGGGCCCAGACGCAGCGCGCCGTGGAGAACTTTCCCGTGTCCGGGCAGCGGCTGGAGCGGGCGCACATCGAGGCGCTGGCCCGGATCAAGGCGGCCGCCGCGAAGGTGAACGCCGAACTCGGCGTCCTGGACAAGGAGATCGCCGAGGCGATCCAGGAGGCGGCCGCCGAGGTCGCCGCGGGGGCCTGGGACGAGCACTTCCCGGTGGATGTGTTCCAGACCGGTTCCGGGACCTCGTCCAACATGAACACCAACGAGGTCATCGCGACCCTGGCGAGCGAGCGGCTGGGCCGGGACGTGCACCCCAACGACCATGTCAACGCCTCGCAGTCGTCCAACGACGTGTTCCCGTCCTCCCTCCACATCGCCGCCACCGCGGCCGTCACGCACGATCTGATTCCGGCGCTGGCGCACCTGGCGGCGTCCCTGACCCGCAAGTCCGAGGAGTTCGCCGACGTCGTGAAGTCGGGGCGGACGCATCTGATGGACGCGACGCCGGTGACGCTGGGCCAGGAGTTCGGCGGGTACGCCGCCCAGATCCGCTACGGCATCGAGCGGCTCGACGCCTCCCTCCCCCGCCTCGCCGAGCTGCCGCTGGGCGGCACCGCCGTCGGCACCGGCATCAACACCCCGCCCGGTTTCTCCGCCGCCGTCATCCAGGAGGTGGCCCGGGCCACCGGGCTGCCGCTCACCGAGGCCCGCGACCACTTCGAGGCGCAGGGCGCCCGGGACGGGATCGTGGAGACCAGCGGACAGCTGCGGACCATCGCGGTCGGACTGACCAAGATCGCCAACGATCTGCGCTGGATGTCCTCCGGGCCCCGCACCGGGCTCGCCGAGATCCGGCTGCCCGATCTTCAGCCGGGCTCGTCGATCATGCCGGGCAAGGTCAACCCGGTCGTACCGGAAGCCGTGTTGATGGTCGCCGCCCAGGTCGTCGGCAACGACGCCACCATCGCCACCGCCGGGGCCGCCGGGAACTTCGAGCTGAACGTCATGCTCCCGGTCATCGCGAAGAACGTGCTCGAATCGATCCGGCTGCTCGCGAACGTCTCGCGGCTGCTGGCCGACCGGACGGTCGACGGCATCACCGCGGACCGGGAGCGGACCCGCGAGTACGCCGAGTCCTCCCCCTCCGTGGTCACCCCGCTCAACAAGTACATCGGCTACGAGGAGGCCTCGAAGGTCGCCAAGAAGTCCCTCGCCGAACGGAAGACGATCCGCCAGGTCGTGCTGGAGGGCGGGTACGTCGAGCGCGGCGAGCTGACCCTGGAGCAGCTCGACGAGGCGCTGGATGTCCTGCGTATGACGCGCCCGTAACCGCCGGCGAACCTTTCCGGCCACCGGCCCGGACCCGTGATGTGCACCGCAGCGTCGTATGCCTACGGCACCTAATATCTGTCCATGACGGACGACGGAGCGGTGACACGCGTGGACGGGGGACCTGTGCCCCACTGGACCCCCGGGACCCGGATCCTGTGGCGCTACCGGGAGAACGCCGGCGAGCACTTCCACATCGCCCGGCCCGTCACCGTCGTACGCGACGACGAGGAACTGCTCGCGGTGTGGCTGGCCCCCGGCACCGAGTGCATGAAGCCGGCCCTGGCCGACGGCACGCCCGTGCATCTGGAGCCGCTTCAGTCCCGCTACACCAAGCCGCGCACGGTGCAGCGGGACCTCTGGTTCGGCACGGGCGTGCTGAAGCTGGCCCAGCCCGGCCGGCCCTGGTCTGTGTGGCTTTTCTGGGAGCCGGGCTGGCGGTTCAAGAACTGGTACGTCAACCTTGAGGCGCCCCTGGCCCGTTGGGCGGGCGGGGTGGACTCCGAGGACTACTTCCTGGACATCTCCGTGCACCCGGACCGCAGCTGGCACTGGCGCGACGAGGACGAGTTCACGCAGGCCCAGCGGGACGGGCTGATGGACGCGGCCACCGCCGAGCGGGTCCGGGCGGCGGGACGGGACGCGGTGGAGGTGATCGAGGGCTGGGGGACGCCGTTCGCGGATGACTGGCAGTACTGGCGCCCGGATCCGTCCTGGGCGGTACCTTCTCTCCCCGAGGACTGGGACCGTACACCCGCGCACGTGTCCTCATGAGACCCTTGATGCGCCCCCGGGCACAAAACGTAGGATCGTCCTCCGCAAACCGATAGTCGGGGGCAGTGTGAAGCACTGTCGTCGAGGGGTGGTGGTCGGGTGGCGGGAGGGGCGCACACAAGCAACTACCGGGGCATGGGCCGAGCTTGACCGATCGTCACCGAGGGGCGGCAGCACGTGAGCGAGGGGCACCAGGGCACAGGAACCACCTCTGAGCACGCGGGAAATCCGTTCCTGGGGCACGTATTGCGGGTATCGGGACTTCTGCGGGACCAACTGCGCGCCCGGCGCGCAGCGCCGTACGGATGGATGCGACACGCGTGACGGAGCAGCCCACCTCCTTCGAGCGCCCCCAGGGCGCCGACCCCGCGGAAGGCCGCGGGGCGCTCCGGCGTGCCCCGAAGCCCGCCGCCACCCCGGCCTTACCGGCGCAGGTCCGGGCGGAGGGAGCCCCCTCCGGGCCGGGCACAGCCACACCCTGTGGCCAGGCAAAGGACGGCAAGGGGAAGGAGCCCCCAGTCAACGGCCCCGAGCACTCCCAGCCCGCCGCCGCCGAGCCCGGCGCACACCGCCCGCGCCCCGCGCCGGAGGGCATTCCGCCGCAGCCCGGCGCCGAGCAGGAGCGGTCGCCGGGCGGTGAGGACCGCCGTACCGGGCGCGGCCTGCCGCCGGGTCGGCCGATGCCGATGCGGCGCGACGGGGACCGGCTCAGATTCGTGGGCGCGGCCACCCGCAGGATCGCGCGCGGCCTGGATCTGGACGAGATCGTGATGGGCCTGTGCCGGGCGACCGTGCCGACGTTCTCGGACGCCATCCTGGTCTATCTGCGCGACCCGCTGCCGGTCGGCGACGAGCGGCCCGTCGGGCCGGTGGTGCTGCGGCTGCGCCGCAGCGACCGGATCCCGGAGGAGCGGGACACCGACGGTGTGCTGCTGCCGCCCGCCTTCGACCCGGAGCCGGAGCCGAGCGCGCTGGCCGAGCTGTCCTCGCTCACCACCGAGTTGTGCGAGGTGCGGCCCGGCGGCGCGCTGAACGAGGTACTGCGCGGGGTGCGGCCGGTGTTCGCCGACTCGCCCGCCGCCCGGGCCGCGCTGCCCGAGCTGCTCGGCGAGGGCAGCGAGGCGGTCGTGCCGTCCGGGCAGCACGCGATCCTCGCGCCGCTGCGCGGCCGACGCCGGGTGATCGGCGCGGCGCTGTTCCTGCGCCGCCCGGAGCGGCTCGCCTTCGAGGCCGACGATCTGCTGGTGGCGGCCCAGCTGGCCACGCACAGCGCGCTCGGCATCGACAAGGCGGTGCTGTACGGCCGGGAGGCCTACATCGCCGACGAGCTGCAGCGCACCATGCTGCCCGAGACCCTGCCCCGCCCGACCGGCGTGCGGCTCGCCTCGCGCTATCTGCCGGCCGCCGAGACCGCGCGGGTCGGCGGCGACTGGTACGACGCGATCCCGCTGCCCGGCAGCCGGGTCGCCCTCGTCGTCGGTGATGTCATGGGCCACTCCATGACCTCGGCGGCGATCATGGGCCAGCTGCGCACGACCGCGCAGACACTGGCCGGGCTCGACCTGCCGCCGCAGGAGGTGCTGCACCACCTGGACGAGCAGGCGCAGCGGCTCGGCACCGACCGCATGGCGACCTGTCTGTACGCGGTCTACGACCCGGTCACGCACCGCATCACCATCGCCAACGCCGGCCATCCCCCACCGGTGCTGCTGCACCTGGGCGGCCGGGCCGAGGTGCTGCGGGTGCCGCCGGGCGCGCCCATCGGCGTCGGAGGCGTCGACTTCGAGGCCGTCGAGCTGGACGCGCCCGCCGGGGCCACGCTGCTCCTCTACACCGACGGCCTGGTGGAGTCCCGGCTGCGGGACGTGTGGACCGGCATAGAGCAACTACGCGAAAAGCTCGCCGCGACCGCCCAGTTGACCGGCCCCGACCATCCGCCGCCGCTGGAAGCCCTGTGCGACGAGGTGCTGGACATGCTCGGGCCGGGCGACCGGGACGACGACATCGCGCTGCTCGCGGCCCGCTTCGACGGGATCGCGCCGAGCGATGTCGCCTACTGGCGGCTGGAGCCGGAGGAGACCGCCCCCGGCCAGGCCCGCCGGCTGGCCCGGCGCGCGCTCGCCCGCTGGGGCCTGGAGGACCTGTCGGACTCGGTGGAGCTGCTGGTCAGCGAGGTCGTGACCAACGCCGTACGGTACGCCTCCCGGCCGGTGACGCTGCGGCTGCTGCGCACGGACGTGCTGCGCTGCGAGGTCGGCGACGATGTGCCGCAGCTGCCGCGCCTGCGGCAGGCGCGGGCCACCGACGAGGGCGGGCGCGGCCTGTATCTGGTCAACAGGCTGGCCCGGCGCTGGGGCGCGACCCGGCTGAGCACCGGCAAGGTGGTGTGGTTCGAGGTCAACTACACGGCCCCGCAGGACTGAGCGCGCACAGCGAGTCGCTTTTCGGTCAACGTGTCCTGAAGGCAAAAGATCCTTGAGGATTTCATTGACTGGAGTGCCGGATGTGAATCAGTCTCACTTGGTCGGCGGAAAGATCACCAGCCGACAGCGCGCACGGCACTGACCGGCCGGGTGCGCTCCATGTTCCTGAGGGGGGAAGTTCAGCCATGCGCAAGATCACAGCCAGGCTGGCGCTCATCGGTGTGGCAGCGGCGACGATGTCGATGGTGCCGCTGGCGGGTACGTCGTACGCCGCCGGCGGCTGTTCCGGCGCCGGGTGCGACAACAAGGGCCCGGCCACCTACAGGTGCGACGCCAGCAGCTCCACGAAGCGGACGGTGAACAGCAACGGCCGAGTGGCCGAACTGCGCTGGTCGGCCGACTGCCTGGCCGGCTGGGTGCGGATCAAGAACAACGCGGACCCGTCGGTCTACGACTCCACCGCGACCATCGAGAAGTGGAGCCTCGACGGCAAGCTGCTGAAGTCCCTGTCCGTCAGGACGCCCGGCTACGGCCAGACCGACTGGTCGAACATGCTCGGCGGTCCGGAGTTCGAGTACCGCGTGTGCGTCCGCTTCGACAGCGACCTGTACCCGCTGCAGTGCAGCAGCAAGTTCTAGTGCCGCCGCGACGCCGGACCGCCGGATGACCGGCTGACCGGAACTCGTCGGACGCACCGGTCCTTCCTTGCGGCCCGTATCCGTGCCACGGCTCGGATACGGGCCCGCCTGCGTTACTGGCCGAAGTTCTGGCCGCCACCCGGATCGAGCGGGTTCTCGGGCGTGGTGCCGCCCGTCGGCGTCTGCGTCGGCGTCTGCGTGGGGGTCTGCGTCGGCGTCTGCGTGGGCGTCTGGGTCGGCTTGTGCGTCGGCGTGTGGGACGGCGACGTGGAGGTCGACGGCTTGCTGGACGGACTGTGCGTCGGCGTGTGGGACGGGGTCGGGCTGAACGTCGGCGTCTGGGTCGGCTGGACGGCGGCGCCCTGCGTGGTCTCCAGGTCGAACTTGCTGACGCTGGCCATCGCCCCGAAGGTGTACGCGGCCCAGATCTTCGCCGGGTAGGTACCACCGTTGATACGGCCGCCGCCTTTGGTGATGAGGCCCGTGGCGCCCGTCAGCGGAACCTGGGCGTGGGTCTTGGCGTCCTCGCCGAACAGGCCGACCGAGGTGACCAGGCCGGGGGTGTAGCCGGTGAACCAGGCCGACTTGTTCTTGTCGGACGTACCCGTCTTGCCGGCGACCTGCTGGCCGTTGCGCTCCGGGTTCTTCGCCACCGACTCGTTGGCCGTACCGTCGTCGACCACGCCGGTGAGCACCGAGGTGACCGTGTCGGCGGCCTCGCGGGGGATCACCTGGTCGCCGATCGGGTCCGGCAGGGTGACAGTGCTGTCCTTGTGCTCGGCCGACTTGATGATCGCCGGGGTGACCTTCACGCCGTGGTTGGCGAAGGTCGCGTAGATGCCTGCCATCTCCAGCGGGCTCGCGCCCATGGAGCCCAGCGTCTGCGCGGGGACCGCTTCCATGCCCTTGGTGTCCATACCGAGCTTGCCGGCCACGGACATCACCTTGTCCATGCCCACATCGACGCCCATCTGCGCGAAGACGGAGTTGACGGACTGGTTCATGGCCGTCTGGACGGTGATGGGGCCGTAGTCCGTGTGGTCCTCGTTGGGCGGGCCGAAGCCGACCTTGCTGCCGTGGTCGACGACCTCGCGGCCGCTGGTGCCGTCGTAGATCGTGCTCGCCGTGATGGGCTGGTTGTCCTGCGTCTGGGCGCCCTCGGCGAGAGCGGCGGCCAGGATCACCGGCTTGAAGGTGGAGGCGGGCTGGTAGTCGCGGCGGGTCGCGTTGTTGGTGTAGTGCTTGAAGTAGTCCGCGCCGCCGTACATGGCGAGGACCTTGCCCGTCTTCGGGTCGACGGACACGGCACCGGGCTGGACATCGCCGTCGACGGAGCGCTTGTTCGCGTCCAGCTTGCTGGTCAGCTGCTCCTTGACGGCCTGCTCCAGCTGGCGCTCCTTCTTCCGGTCGATGTTGAGCGTGATGGTCCAGCCGCCCTTCTTCACCAACGCCTCGGCGTCACCGAGGGAGTTGGCCTTGCCCTGGGCGACCAGCTGCTTCTCCAGCTGCGCGTTGGCCGCGTCCACCAGGTAGCCGGTCTGGCCCTTCATGCCGGGGGCCGCCTTGGGCGCCTTCGGCACCGGGAAGGTCATGGCCTGGCGCTTGCCCGCGTCCAGCCACTGCTGCTTGACCATGTTGTCCAGGACGTAGTTCCAGCGGGCCTGCGCCAGCTTCTTGCCCGTGTCGGTGGCGAGCGCCCAGTCGTACTGGTTCGGCGCCTGGAGCAGCGCCGCGAGGTAGGCGCCCTCCTGGACGGTGAGACTCTTGGCGTCCTTGTGGTAGTACGCCTGTGCCGCGGCCTGGATGCCGTAGGCGCCGCGGCCGTAGTAGCTGGTGTTGATGTAGCCCGCGAGGATGTAGTCCTTGGACTTCTGGCGGTCCAGCTTCAGCGAGATGACCAGTTCCTTCAGCTTGCGCGAGACGGTCTGGTTCTGGTCCAGGTAGTAGTTCTTGACGTACTGCTGGGTGATCGTCGAACCGCCCTGCGTGCCGCGCCCCATGAGGGTGTTGAGCACACCGCGGGCGGTGCCCCTCAGGTCGACGCCGGCGTCGTGGTAGAACGACTTGTTCTCCGCCGCGACGAAGGTGCGCTGGACGTCCTTGGGGACCTCGGCGAGGTCGACGCTCTCACGGTTGAGGTCGCCGGTGCGGGCGAGCATCGTGCCGTCGCTGTACTTGTAGATGTTGCTCTGCAACTGGGCGGCGGCGTTGCCCGCCGGGATGTCCACGTACATGTACAGGCCGATGAAGGTCGCGATCATCAGCAGGCACAGCCCGAAGAACGTGCCGAGGACCTTCTTCCAGGTGAAGATCCGGCGTATGAGGGGCTTCTTCTCCGGCCTGGGCCTGTCCGCCCTGGACGTCTCCGCCCTGGACGTCTCCGCCGTGGGCGTCTCCCCCGTGGGCCTGGAGCGGCGGGGCTTGGGCGCCGCGCGGTGGCCACCACGCTGTCGCGCTCGTCTCTCTTCCGCTCGTCCCATCGGTCCCTACGCTCGCTTCCGTCTCGGGGTCAGCTCCGAAAGCTAACACCCGCCTATATGACAAAGGACGTCCGATCCGCTCTTTTGCGGACGTGACAATGAGCACCTGCTCCAAGGGAACCGACGGCTGTGGAGGTCACAGGGTTGCTTCGACGAGTAAAAGTGATATCACTTAGCTAGAAGCAAGCTAGGCCTGCCGCGGCAGGCCGCAGGAGAAACGGGGACCACCCATGTCCGCACACAACCCGGCCGCCGGCGCCGACGTACCCGAGATGCCCGCCCCGCGGGTGCGCGAGTTCACGGCGCACAGCATCGGCGGCGGGCTCGCCCTGCTGCTCGGCCTGCTCGGGCTCGGCGCCGGCATCGCGCTGTTCGTCACCGCCTCCACGGTCTCCGCCGCCGGTGCCAAGGCCGCGCTCATCGTCGCGGGCGTCGTCGTCTTCCTCGCCGGCGTCATCTCGGTGCGCGGACTGAACACGGTGGCGCCCGGCGAGGCCCGGGTCGTCCAGCTCTTCGGGCGCTACCGGGGCACGATCCGGCAGGACGGCCTGCGCTGGGTGAACCCCTTCACCTCGCGGACCCGGATCTCCACCCGGGTCCGCAACCACGAGACCGCCGTACTGAAGGTCAACGACGCCTACGGCAACCCGATCGAGCTGGCCGCGGTCGTGGTCTGGAAGGTGCAGGACACCGCGCAGGCCACCTTCGAGGTGGACGACTTCGCCGAGTTCGTCGCCACGCAGACCGAGACGGCCGTGCGGCACATCGCGATCGAGTACCCCTATGACGCCCACGACGAGGCCGGCCTGTCGCTGCGCGGCAACGCCGAGGAGATCACCGAGAAGCTGGCCGTCGAGCTGCAAGTGCGCGTGGAGGCGGCCGGAGTTGAGATCATCGAGTCACGCTTCACGCATCTCGCCTACGCTCCCGAGATCGCCTCGGCGATGCTCCAGCGGCAGCAGGCGGGGGCGGTCGTGGCGGCGCGTCGGCAGATCGTGGACGGCGCGGTCGGCATGGTCGAGGCGGCGCTCGCCCGGATCTCCGAGGCGGACATCGTGGAACTGGACGAGGAACGGAAGGCGGCGATGGTGTCCAACCTGATGGTCGTGCTGTGCGGAGACCGGGCCCCGCAGCCGGTCCTCAACACCGGCACCCTCTACCAGTGACGGACCCCTCAGAGGCTCCGAAGCGACGGCCGCAGCAGCGCAAGCAGGTGCTGCTGCGGCTCGACCCGTCGGTGTACGAGGCGCTGGCCCGGTGGGCCGGGGACGAGCTGCGGTCGGCGAACGCGCAGATCGAGTTCCTGTTGCGCAAGGCGCTGGCGGAGGCGGGACGGCTGCCGAAGGAGACCGGGCCGCTGCCTCGTCGCGGCCGCCCGCCCGTTTCGGAACCGTGACAATCGGCCCCCACCTGGACCGCCGTACAGCGGGCCATGATCGGAACACTCCACGTATACATGCCGCGTATACACCGTGTGTAGAGTGCTCCGCATGTCCATCGGTCACACCCTGCTGGGGCTCCTGGAGTCCGGCCCGCGACACGGCTACGACCTGAAGCGGGCCTTCGACGAGAAGTTCGGTCACGACCGGCCGCTGCACTACGGCCAGGTCTACTCCACGATGTCCCGGCTGCTGAAGCACGGCCTCGTGGAGGTCGACGGCATCGAGGCCGGCGGCGGCCCCGAGCGCAAGCGCTACGCCATCACCCACGCCGGCATCACCGACGTCGAGCGCTGGCTCGCGACCCCGGAGAAGCCGGAGGAGTACCTCCAGTCGACCCTGTACACCAAGGTCGTCCTCGCGCTGCTGACCCACCGGAACGCGGCCGACATACTCGACACCCAGCGCGCCGAGCACCTGCGCAGCATGCGGATCCTGACCGACCGCAAGCGCAAGGGCGATCTCGCGGACCAGCTGGTCTGCGACCACGCGCTGTTCCACCTGGAGGCCGACCTGCGCTGGCTGGAACTGACCGCCGCGCGCCTGGACAAGCTCCATGCGGAGGTGACCCGATGACCGCTCCCGCCGGCTCCCTGCTCGCCGCCGAGAACCTGCACAAGGCCTACGGCCCCACGGTCGCGCTCGACGGCGCCGAGTTCTCCATCCACCCCGGCGAGGTCGTCGCCGTGATGGGCCCCTCCGGCTCCGGCAAGTCGACACTGCTGCACTGCCTCGCCGGCATCGTGCCGCCCGACTCCGGATCCATCGTCTACGACGGCCGCGAGCTGGCCGGCATGAGCGACACCGAACGCAGTGCGCTGCGGCGCAGCGAGTTCGGGTTCGTCTTCCAGTTCGGGCAGCTCGTACCGGAGCTGACCTGCGTGGAGAACGTGGCGCTGCCGCTGCGGCTGAACGGCACCTCCCGCAAGCAGGCTGAGAAGGCCGCGCTCGGCTGGATGGAACGCCTGGAGGTGGACGACCTCAGGGGCAAGCGGCCCGGCGAGGTCTCCGGAGGCCAGGGACAGCGGGTCGCGGTGGCGCGGGCGCTGGTCACCTCGCCCCGGGTGGTGTTCGCCGACGAGCCGACCGGCGCGCTGGACTCCCTCAACGGCGAGCGGGTGATGGAGCTGCTGACCGATGCGGCCCGCTCCGCCAACGCGGCCGTCGTCCTGGTCACGCACGAGGCCCGGGTGGCCGCCTACTCCGACCGGGAGATCGTCGTACGCGACGGCAAGTCCCGGGACATGGAGCGCGCCATATGAATGCCCGGCAGTGGACCCGGGACCTCGGCATGGGCGTCCGGTTCGCGTTCACCGGCGGGCGCGAGGGCTGGATCCGGATGCTGCTGACGGCCGTCGGCGTAGGCCTGGGCGTGGCGCTGCTGCTGCTGACGACCGCGATCCCGAACGCGCTGGCGGTACGCGACCAGCGCAACCAGGACCGCATGGACTACCTCTTCGGCGCGCACCCCGCCAAGGCCGCGAACACCCTGGTGATCTCCGACGCCGACAGCTCCTTCCGGGGCAGCGACGTACGCGGCCGGCTGGTGGAGCCCGAGGGGCCGCGGGCACCGATCGCCCCCGGCCTGTCGAAGTACCCCGCGCCGGGCGAGATGGTCGTCTCCCCCGCGCTGAAGAACCTCCTCGGCTCGGCGGACGGGAAGCTGCTGCGCGAGCGGCTGCCGTACCGGATCGTCGGGACGATCGGCGAGCCCGGACTCGTCGGCTCGCACGAACTCGCCTACTACGCCGGGGCGAAGGACCTGGCCGCGCACACGAAGAACTGGCGGACGACCCGGATCACCCACTTCGGGCCTCCGCAGGCGTCACCGCCGGACAAGACCGAACCGGTGCTGATCCTGCTGGTGCTGGTCGTCTTCGTGGTGCTGCTGATGCCGGTCGCCGTGTTCATCGCCACGGCCGTGCGGTTCGGCGGCGAGCGGCGCGACCGCAGGCTGGCGGCGCTGCGGCTGGTGGGCTCCGACAGCCGGATGACCCGGCGGATCGCGGCCGGCGAGGCGCTCGCCGGATCGCTGGTCGGGCTGGCCTTCGGCACGGTCTTCTTCCTGCTCGGCCGCCAACTGGCCGGTTCGGTCGAACTCGTGGGCATCAGCGTCTTCCCCAGCTACCTCGATCCCTCCCCGGCACTAGCCGCCCTGGTCGCCGTCGCCGTGCCGGCGGCCGCGGTGCTGGTGACGCTGTTCGCGCTGCGCGGGGTGGTCATCGAACCGCTGGGCGTGGTCCGTACGGCCAAGCCGGCGCGCCGCCGGCTGTGGTGGCGGCTGCTGCTGCCGCTGGCCGGACTGGCCTGCCTCGCGCCGATGATCGGCCAGGGCCGGAACAACGGCACCTTCAACGAGTACCTGGTGATCGGCGGCGTCCTGCTGCTGCTCGTCGGCGTGACCGCGCTGCTGCCGTGGGTCGTCGAGGCGTTCGTGGCCCGGCTCGGGCGCGGCGGGGTGGCCTGGCAACTGGCCGTACGGCGGCTGCAGCTGAGCAGCGGCACGGCGGCCCGCATGGTCAACGGCATCGCGGTCGCGGTGGCCGGTGCGATCGCCCTGCAGATGCTGTTCGCGGGGATCCAGGGCGACTTCACCAAGTCCACCGCACAGGACACCGACCGCGTGCAGATGCAGGTCAGCCTGGAGCGCGGTGTTCCCTTCCTCCCGGCCGCCGAGAAGTTCGCCGCGACCAAGGGCGTACGGCAGGCCATCTCGCTGGGCGAAACCGAACTGGGCGACCGGCGCTGGACCTCCGACAGCGGGCCGGACAACACCGTCGGTCTCACCGTCGGCACCTGCGCCTCGCTGCGTACGATGGCCGCCCTGCCGACCTGCCACGACGGGGACGTCTTCGCGGTGAGCGGCGGGGACCGGGACACCGACGTGGCGAAGCTCGCCCGGCCCGGCCGCACCCTCCACGTCGACACGAGCGCCGGCAGGGACACCGGCCCGGACCTCCTGTGGACCGTGCCTGGCGGCCTGAAGCAGGGCCGCGCGCTCACCGGCCCGTCCGGGATCAAGGAGAGCGGTGTGCTGATGACACCGGCCGCCATGTCCCCCCGGATGAGCGCCGCGCTGACCGGATCGGTGTACCTCGCGCTGGACGAGTCCCTTCCGGACGTGCACGAGTACGTCCGCAACACCGCGGCCCGCATCGACCCGCTGGCGGACGCGATGGTGTGGTCGTCCACCGAGCGTTCCAGGCAGTTCACCTCGATCCGCACCGGTACGTTCGCCGGCGCCATCTGTGTGCTGGCACTGATCGGCGCGAGCCTGCTGGTCTCCCAGCTGGAGCAGTTGCGCGAGCGCAGGAAGCTGCTGTCGTCGCTGGTCGCCTTCGGCACCCGGCGGCGCACCCTGAGCATGTCGGTGCTGTGGCAGACGGCGATCCCGATCGCACTGGGCCTGCTGCTCGCCTCGGCCGTCGGACTGACCCTGGGCGCGGTGCTGCTGAAGATGGTGGGCGCGACCGTGGGCGTGGACTGGGCGAGCGTACTGTCGATGGCAGCCGCGGGCGCGGCGGTGGTCCTCACGGTCACAGTCCTCAGCCTGCCGCCGCTGCTGCGGCTGATGCGCCCGGAGGGATTGCGTACGGAGTAGGCGGGGGCGGGTCGGAGCAGGCGGCGCAGCCGCCACTCCGGCTGTCAGTCCAGAACCCGCACCGGCAGCGCGCCCAGCGCACCGCGCAGAGCCGAGGCCAACTCCTCGTACTCCGCGGAGCGGGCCGCCCCCGCCCTCATCGCGAGAGCGACCCGGCGGCTCGGGGCGGGCTCGGCGAAGTAGCCGGTGAGGAGCTGGCTGCTGCGGGTGGTCTCCAGCTTCAGCGCGGTGCGCGGCAGCAGGGTGCAGCCGAGGCCGCCCGCCACCAGCTGGACGAGGGTGGAGAGTCCGGCCGCCGTCGTGGTCACCGGGGCGCCCGCCCGTCGCCCACCACCACCCTCAACCGAGGGGCTTCGCCCCGTCCCTTTGAATCCCAGGCCTGCCTCGCGGCAGATGTCCAGGGCCTGGTCGCGCAGGCAGTGGCCCTCGTCCAGGAGGAGCAGGTTCAGCTCCTTCAGGGCCTCGCGCGGGATGCCCTCGCGGCCGCCGAGCCAGTGGTCGAGCGGGGTGACGAGCACGAAGTCCTCGTCGAACAGGGGGAGTTCGACGACCCCGGGCACACTGAGCGGGACCGCCAGCAACAGCAGGTCGAGGCGGCCGGAGCCCAGGCCGTCGATCAGGCTGGCGGTCTGCTCCTCGTGCACCTGGAGGTCGAGGTGCGGGTAGCACCCATGGACGAGCCGCAGCACGGTCGGCAGGAGGTACGGCGCGACCGTGGGGATCACCCCGAGCCGCAGGACACCCGTGAACGGCGCCCGGACCGCCTCGGCCTCCTCCAGCAGTGCCCCGACCGCGTCCAGCACCGCCTTCGCCCGTACCGCGAGCCGCTCACCGGCGGGCGAGAGCAGCACCTTGCGCGTCGTACGCTCAAGGAGGGTCACCCCGAGGGTCTCCTCCAGCGCCGAGACCGCGCCCGACAGGGCGGGCTGGCTCATCCCGATGGCGGCCGCCGCGTCCCGGAAGTGCAGATGCTCGGCGACAGCGGCGAAGGCACGCAGCTGGGCGAGGCTCGGCTGCCTCCGCTTGCCGTTACTGATGGTCACTGATAGCTACCTCCGATCAACGCGACCGATTGTAGCTATTTCTCTAATCAATGCAGATTATGCCACCATCGACAACGTCCAACCCCATGAGAAAAGCCCCCAAAAGGGGCGATTCTTCGCTGCAAGGAGAGCGTGTGCTCACTGTCGGTGACAAGTTCCCCGAGTTCGAACTGACCGCCTGCGTCTCGCTGGAGAAGGGCAAGGAGTTCGAGCAGATCCACCACAAGTCCTACGAGGGCAAGTGGCTGGTCGTGTTCGCATGGCCGAAGGACTTCACCTTCGTCTGCCCGACCGAGATCGCCGCGTTCGGGAAGCTGAACGACGAGTTCGCCGACCGCGACGCCCAGATCCTCGGCTTCTCCGGTGACTCCGAGTTCGTCCACCACGCCTGGCGCAAGGACCACCCGGACCTGACCGACCTGCCGTTCCCGATGATGGCCGACTCCAAGCACGAGCTGATGCGCGACCTCGGCATCGAGGGCGAGGACGGCTTCGCGCAGCGCGCGGTCTTCGTCGTCGACCCCAACCGCGAGATCCAGTTCACCATGGTCACCGCCGGTTCCGTGGGCCGTAACCCCAAGGAGGTCCTGCGGGTGCTGGACGCCCTGCAGACCGACGAGCTGTGCCCGTGCAACTGGAGCAAGGGCGAGGACACCCTGGACCCGGTCGCGCTGCTGGCTGGTGAGTGACCCATGTCGCTCGACTCGCTGAAGTCCCGCGTCCCGGACTACGCCAAGGACCTGAAGCTCAACCTGGGCTCGGTCATCGGCAACTCCGAGCTGCCCGCGCAGCAGCTGTGGGGCACCGTGCTGGCGACCGCCATCGCCTCGCGGTCCCCGATCGTGCTGCGTGAGCTGGAGCCGGAGGCGAAGGCGAACCTGTCGCCGGAGGCGTACACGGCCGCCAAGTCGGCCGCCGCCATCATGGCGATGAACAACGTCTTCTACCGGACGCGCCATCTGCTGTCGGACCACGAGTACGGCACCCTGCGCGCGGGTCTGCGGATGAACGTCATCGGCAACCCGGGCGTGGAGAAGGTCGACTTCGAGCTGTGGTCGTTCGCGGTCTCCGCGATCAACGGCTGCGGCCTGTGCCTGGACTCGCACGAGCAGGTGCTGCGCAAGGCCGGCGTGGACCGCGAGGCCGTCCAGGAGGCATTCAAGATCGCCTCGGTGATCCAGGCGGTCGGCGTCACGCTGGACGCCGAGGCCGTGCTTGCCGAGTCGGCCGAGTAACCCGTCCCGGCGCATCAAAGCCCCTGCCCATCCGATGGGCAGGGGCTTTCGCATGTCCATTGACGTGACGTGCGCCACTCACCCCGCTCCGCACCGGAGCCACGAGTGAACAAAGGGGTCGGGCTATTGCCCGATTCTCCCCTTCGGGTAAGAAATTTCCACACGCGTAGCGTCATAGCGGAATACAACTCTCCACTTCTCTCACAGAATTACCGATCGACAGTCACGGACGCGATCTGATTGGCTCACAGAGACCGCTTTCCCGCCGCCGAATCACATGCACCGGCGGCTACTTGAATGTTTTTCAGAGGGGGAACCTCTCATGTCCGTACTCAGCCATGTCTCGGCACGGACCGTCCTGGCCGCTGCCGCCGCCGGCCTGGGCATCCTCAGTGTCACCGCTCCGCAGGTCGCCGCCGCCGACCAGGCGGTTCCCAGCATCTCCGGCAAGGCCGACCAGCACACGAAGGCGATAGCCGCCGCCAATCCCAAGGGGGTCGCGGCAGGCGCGACCGTCTGCGGTACGGGATACAACCTCTACAAGGCGGACATGCTGCCCGACTCGTCGCGCCTGGGGACTCTCTTCGTCTACGTCAAGGGAAACAACCCCTCCAGCAATGACGCCCCCACGTGCGCCATTCTCGACAACAACACGGTCGGCAAGAAGTGGATGAAGATCAAGCTCTGCTCGAACTACACGGCAGAGGGCTGCGCGAGTGACGCGGGCGTCTACTCCCAGTACGCCGGACCCGTCTACCGCAACCACGGCGGCTGCGGCACGGTCACGTCACTGATGAGTTCCACCACCTCCAGCTCGAGCACGCTCCTCATCAACAACGTCACGGACAGCACGAACTGCGACTAGCAGCCGCTGAACGATCCGTGCACCGGGACTCCACGCATCTCGCGTGGAGTCCGTCTTGTTGCGCCACTGAACCGGAAATCGGGGAACTCCCTTGCGTTTCAAGCGAAGAAATCGCGCGCCCCTGGTGGCCCTTGCGGCCTGCGCCGCAGTGACCGGCGGTCTGCTCCAGGCGGCACCCGCCGACGCCACTCCCAATTCCCGCCCCTCCGCCCACCCCACCACACCACCGGCGCCCCCTGGCGCGATACAGAACCCGGGCGAGAAGCTCGGCAAGGGCTGGCAGAACAGTTCCGACCGCGCGGTCACCGCCGCCGCCGACGCGGACGGTCTGCGCATTCTCGTCGCCGACAGCGACAAGGCCTACACGTGGAAGACCGTCGCGCTCCTGTCGGAGCCGGGCATGCCGGCGGATTCGTGGATCGGCAACCAGTGCCTGATGGACCGCTCGCACGCGGCCGTCGTCTATGCGCCGCGCACCTTCACCAACAAGCCCGACCTGATGCAGGGCGGCGCGTTCGCCGCCGTCGTCGATCTGACGACCGGCAAGGTGACGAAGCTGCCCTTCACCGCGTCGCTGGCGTCCTTCGACCCGTCCTGCAACACGACCACGCACCAGGCCGCGTTCACCGGCTTCAGGGACATGAACGACGCCGCGAGCACACGCACCCGCGTCATCACCGTGAATACGGCCGGGAAGACCACGGGCACGGTGGCGGCCAAGGGTGAGTTCACGAGTGCCGTACCGGTGAAGGACGGCACGGTCGCCGCACTCGGCAGCCGCCTGGTCCACCTCGACCTCTCCGGCAGGGTGAAGAACCTCGCGAACGCGGACAGTGCGCCGTTCGACATCCGGCCCGCCGCCGACGGCACGATCGCCTTCGTCGCCCGCTTGGGCGACTCCACGGCGAATGCCGAACTGTTCACCGGGCGCGGCAAGCCGAAGGGCATCGCCTCGGGCAGGCTCGGCGACCTCGACCTCGTGCAGGGCGATGCGGGCAGGGTCTTCCTCACCGGCCGCCCCAAGGGCACACCCGCCACCGCGGGAACCGGCGTCACCCGCCTCGCCGCCCCGGCCGGCACCGATGTGTCCTCCCAGGGCCGTCTCGCCATCGACCCGGTGCTCACCCCCGGTGTGCACGCGGGCCTGACGCACATCAAGGACGGGGGCAAGGGCTTCACGAAGTCCCAGGAACCCGCCCCGCACACCGCGGCGCCCGGCACCGCCGGCGCCGAACCCCTGACGGTCACCAGCACCGCCACCACCACCGGGACCAGGCTGACCCAGAGCGTGCGGCAGGACGCCGTCGACGGCTCGGGGAACGATCCCTCCCCGGCCCTCCCCGCGGCCACCGGGACGCACCGGCCGAAGGGCGCCTCCTCGAAGGCGGGCCTGACCGCCGGCTCGCCGACCGACGACGACCGCTGGTGCGCCGTATCACGCAACGATGTCAAGGTGCAGGCGCTGCAGCCGACCTCGAACCAGGTCGAGTGGGCGGTCGACATGGCCGTACGCGGTGATCTGAGCGCCAGCTTCATCCGTCAGGGCGGATACCGCGGCCAGGCCGGCATCGGCACCGTCGACCCGCAGGCCCTGTTCCCGCTGCCGAAGCTGACGGGCAACGGCAGGATCCCGGCCAACGTGGTCCTCGGCATCATGGCCCAGGAGTCCAATCTGTGGCAGGCCGAGGGCGGGTCGATCCCCGGTCAGATGGGCAACCCGCTGGCCGCCGTCGACGGCTACTACGGCCACAAGGCCGACCCCAACGACCCGGCCGCCTACTGGCAGATCAACTGGGACGAGTCCGACTGCGGCTACGGCGTCGGCCAGGTGACCGACGGCATGCGTCTGGCCGGTCACGAGAAGCCCCACGAGACCAGCCTGTCCCCGGGGCTGCAGAAGCTGGTCGCGATCGACTACGCGACGAACGTCGCCGCCTCCCTGAAGATCCTCGCCGACAAGTGGAACGAGGTCCACAAGGACGGCCAGAAGATCACCGTCAACAACGACGATCCGTCCATGGTGGAGAACTGGTTCACCGCCGTGTGGAACTACAACCTCGGCTTCAACCCTCCGTCGGAGGCCGGCAAGCACTCCGGGCACTGGGGCCTGGGCTGGTACAACAACCCGGCCAACCCGATCTACGCCAAGGGCTGGGGCCACCCGTTCATGAACACCGACGTGGACGGACCGGCGGCCAACAAGGACGCGGCCCATCCGCAGGACTGGCCGTACGAGGAGAAGGTGATGGGCTGGGCCGCCTGGTCCCAGGACACCGGCCTCTCCTACGCCACCTCCGGCCGTCAGGACTGGCCCGGCGAGTCCGGCTTCTCCTCGGCCGGCTTCCGGCCCGCCTGGTGGACCCTGCCCGCCCAGCGCATCGCCGTCCAGCCGCAGCTGAGCGCGTTCTGCAACACCAAGAACAACTGCGATCCCAACACGCCGCCCAAGTGCCCGGACGCCGAGTGCTACGCGCAGTTCTGGTGGAACCAGCCCAACGTGACCTGGAAGGCCGACTGCGCCACCAGCTGCGGCCACGAGAGCATCAAGTACCAGTCCCTGGTGCAGGAACCGGGGCGCGGCTACCGGCTCCAGGTCGGTACGCCGGTGTGCTCCGGCGCCCCGTCCGGTTCCAAGGTCGTCGCCTCTGTCCCGGACGGAACGCCGTCCTGGGACGACAACTGCGGGCCGATCAAGTCCGCGGGAAGTTTCCAGTTCTCGTTCAACCCCGGCACCGAGGGCCGCTACGAGGCGAAGGCCGACCTGCACTCGGTGGGCGGCGGCTACGGCGGCCACTACTGGTACACCCACACCCGCGACACCGACCACTACGGTGGCCCGGGCGGCTACATGACCATCGACGGCACCTGGACCCTCAACCAGAGCCTCAACTGGGCGCGCGTTCTCGTCCACCTTCCCGACACCGGCGCGCAGACCCGGCAGGCCGCATACAACGTGCTGGGCACGGACAGCCTGAGTCCCAAGCGGGTCGTGCTCCAGCGCGCGGGCGGATGGGTCAGCCTGGGCGCGTTCCACTTCACCGGTACCCCGCGGGTGGAACTGTCGAACTCGACCAAGGACAAGGACGGAACCGCCGACGAGGACATCGCCTGGGGTGCGGTCGCCTTCCAGCCGCTCGCGGGCAAGCCGGCCAACTTCGTCGTCGCCATGGGCGACTCCTATTCCTCGGGTGAGGGGGTCACCGGGGAGAACGGTTCGGACCTGTTCGCGGAGACCGACCATCCCGACAAGCAGAACGACAAGGAAGTCGACAAGTGCCACCGTTCCAAGCTGGCCTGGTCGAGGCAGGCGACCCTGCCGGGCTACTCCAGCTCCATCGGTGCCATGGCCGACGGCCTTGACCCGCAGCTGGACTACCACTTCGTGGCCTGCTCCGGGGCTCGCACCTACAACATCCTCAACCAGGACCTGTCCGGCGAGCTGCCGCAGATCGACACCGGGTACCTGGACCAGAACACCACCCTGGTGACGCTCAGCATCGGCGGCAACGACGCCCGCTTCAGCGACGTCATGGGCAAGTGCATCGACATCGCCGATCCGCAGACGACCACCTGCCCGTACTCGGAACTGGACAACGTCGACCCCGCGACCGGCAAGTCGACGGGCGGCACCACCGGCCCCCTCAAGGACTGGGCGCCGAAGTGGCTGCACGACTCCGTGCGGCCGCAGATCGCCCTCACGCTGAACACCATCCACGCCAAGGCCCCGAACGCGAAGGTCGTCCTCATGGGCTACCCGCGCCTGGTGGAGAAGGACCACAGCTGCTTCCCCGGCGCCTACGAGACCGTCGAGAACGACTGGGTACGGACTCTGGCCGACGATCTCGCGACCGAGATGAAGGGCGCCGCCGAGCAGGACGCCGGCACGTGGGCGGTCTTCGCCGACCCGCGGACCAACTTCGACGGCAAGGCGGCCTGCGGCAATCCGGAGACCATCAACGCCATCGTGGAGAACGGGCGGGAGAAGGCGGACACCGAAGGCCCGAACGCGTCCATGCAGAGCCTCCACCCGAAGATCGCCGGGGCCCGCATCTACGCGGACACCCTCGAACAGACGCTTCGGAAGCCGTGACCCACAACTGACCCCGGGGGCCTGAGTATCCGTACTCAGGCCCCCGGCCGTTGCCTACGGAAGGCTCCAGGCATGACCACCTCCCGCACGGAACCACAGTCCGTCCTGCCGCGGGTGCTGGGCGCGGCCGTCACAGGAGCGGTTCTGGCCGCCGGCGCCCGGGCCTACCTCTCATGGGCCGGGCAGCGCAGCGACCGGATCTGCCGGACAACCGACTCCCTCTGCTTCACCGGATGGAATCTGACAGCCGTCCCCCTGCTGTTCACCGTCGCCCTGATCGTGCTGCTCGTGGTCTACAAGCGGCTGGACATCAGGCCGCGGCTCGCCGTCATCCCGCCGACGCTCGTGCTGGCGCCGATCCCTCTCTCTGCCGCACACACGGCGGCCGGCTGGTGGGCCGTCGCCCTCGCGGGCGGGGCCTGGTCGTACGCGTGGGCGCTCGCCGCGTGGAGCCGCTACCGGACTGCGGCGCTCGCCGCCTCAGCCGCGCTGTTCCTCGGCTCCATGGTCGTCCTCTACGGCTGACGGCTCGATCTTCTTCGCGGCCACTTCCTCGGAGTACACGCGCAGATATCCCACCACCGTGTTGGTCACCGCCACCAGCGGTACGGCGACCACCGCGCCGCCGATGCCGGCCACCATGCCGCCGGCCGCGACCGTGAGGACGACCGCCAGCGGGTGGACGCGGACGGCGCGGCCCAGGATGAACGGCTGCAGGACATGGCCCTCGATCTGCTGGACCGCGAGCACGACCACCAGGGTCATGACGGCCGTGAAGACGCCCTGGGTCACCAGCGCCACGATCACCGCGAGCGCGCCGGAGGCGACCGCGCCGACGAGCGGGATGAACGAGAACAGGAAGATGAACACGGCCAGCGGGACGGCCATCGGCACGTCCAGGAAGTAGATGCCGATGCCGATGAAGGTCGCGTCGATCAGGGCGACCAGAACCGTGCCGCGGACGTAGGCGGTCAGGGTGCGCCAGGCGCGCGGGCCGGCGCCGGCCACGCCGGGGCGGGCCGCGGCGGGCACCAGCTTCAGGAACCACTCCCAGATGCGCTTGCCGTCGTAGAGCAGGAACAGCGTCGAGAAGAACACCAGCAGAATGCTGGTCAGGGTCTCGACGATGACCTGGACGCCCTCCAGGCCGGCGGACGTTATCTGGTCGGCGTTGGCGCCGATCGCCTCGCGGAGGTTCTTGGCGATCTGGTTGATCTGCTTGTCGGTGACGTGGAACGGGCTCTTCAGCAGCCAGTTGCGCAGGTCGTCGATGCCGGACTGGATCTGGGTGGAGAGGGAGTCGATGTTCTCCATGACCTGCCAGGTCACGAACCAGCCCATCAGCCCTATGACGACGAACCCGCTGATCGCGGTGAGGGCGGTGGCGAGGCCGCGCGGCACTCCGCGGCGGGTGAGCCGGGCGACGGTCGGCTGGAGCAGCGCGGTGACGAGCAGGGCTATGACAAAGGCGAACACCACCAGCTGGATGGCGCTGATGACCCGCATCAGGACCCAGAGGGTTCCGGCGAGGACGAGCAGCCGCCAGCCGGCCTCGGCGGCGACCCGGACCCCCCAGGGCACTGCCTGGGCCGGGTCGGGGCGGGGGCCGGCCGGCGGCGCGGGCCTGGGGGCGGGTGGCGGGGTGGCGGCGGCCGGAGCGGCGGGGGCCGCGTCGGGGCGTTCGGGCTCGGTGAGCGGGGTGTCCGGGTCGCTCTCGTGCTCGACCTCCGCGCGGCGTTCGTCCAGGCGCTCGCTCATCTCGGTGAGCCCGGCACCGAGCCGGCCGAGCCACCCAGGCACTCGCGACATGATCCGTCCTCTTCCCCCGCGTCCCCGCGTGCTCGCCACCTCTCCTCCCCCTGGAGGTATCCGGGTACGACCGTACAGGGCGAAAGCCCCTCCCCTGAGGACGGGGAGGGGCTTCGTGAGGTTGAGAGCCGCGGCCGGGCCTCAGTAGTTGCCGTTCGCCTGCCAGTACGACCAGGCGTCGCAGGGGCTGCCGTACCGCACGTTCATGTAGTTCAGGCCCCACTTGATCTGGGTGGCCGGGTTGGTCCGCCAGTCGGCGCCCGCGGACGCCATCTTGCCGGCGGGCAGGGCCTGCACGAGGCCGTAGGCGCCGGAGGAGGCGTTGACCGCCTGGTAGTTCCAGGTGGACTCGTGGTCCACGATGTTGCTGAAGCACTGGAACTGGCCGGCCGGCACGATCTGCCGTGCGATGGCCTGGACCTGCGCCACCGTGTACGAGGACTGAACGGGGAAGTTCGCGTCGCTGCTGTCACCGCTGCGGCTGGCCGCCGTCTTCATCTCGGCGCGCTTCTTGGCGTCGTCCGCCGCCTTCTCAGCGGCCGCCTTCTTCGCGTACGCCGTGTCGGCGGCCGCCTTGCGGGCCGCTGCCTCGGCGTCCTTCTTGGCGCTCGCGTCCGCGGCGATGGCCTGGGCGTCGGCCTGCTGCGTCAGGGACGCGGACTGGACCTGGGCCTGCTGACCCTCGGGTATGTCCGCGAGGAGCGTGGTGTCGGCTGCCGGCGCCTCGGCGTCGTTGTTGTTCTGCGCGACGCTGCCCGAGGCAACTCCGACGACGCTTCCGACGGCGGTGACCGCGGTGGCCGAGGCCACTGCGAATCCCCGGACCGAAATCCGGCTCACACGGTTTCCTTCCAGCATCGCCCGCTTCGGTGACCCTGGCGGACGCAATCGTGCCCCTGACACTGGCCTCCCAACTGCGGGGTCACGGGAGGCGCGGGCCCGGTGGGCAACTCCTTCACGAGGAGCGCCGCGTGGTGCTCGGGCGGCATACGACGAACTGTATGGAGTTGGTGGTGCTTCTGTGGCGCTGTACCGCTGGGGGTACTGCTGTGTCGTATGCGGGGCCTGACAGGAGTGAGACTCTGCCGCAACCGGACGCCGCGTGGCAATTCTGCGTTGAGTGTGAAAGCTCACATCTCGTTTGCCCTTGGGGATTTCTGGAAAGCTCCACGAGCGACGGCGCCGCCCGGCTAGGCTCTTGGCCTTTGCCGGACGGCGCCAACTTCCGTGTGGGGCAGGGCAGATGCGACGGAGGGGTCAGATGTGACCGTCCTCCAGCATTTCGGTCACAAGCGCGGCAATCTGGGACCTCTCGGACCTGGTCAGCGTGACATGGGCGAAGAGCGGGTGCCCCTTCAGCTTCTCCACGACGGCGACCACTCCGTCGTAGCGACCGACCCGCAGATTGTCCCTCTGTGCCACGTCATGGGTGAGAACGACCCGTGAATTGGCGCCGATTCGGGACAGAACGGTCAGCAGGACATTCCGCTCCAGGGACTGCGCCTCGTCCACGATCACGAACGCGTCGTGCAGTGAGCGGCCACGGATGTGGGTGAGCGGGAGCACCTCCAGCATCCCGCGCGCGGTGACCTCCTCGATGACCTCACGGGTCGTGACGGCGGAGAGCGTGTCGAAGACGGCCTGCGCCCACGGGCTCATCTTCTCCGCCTCGCTGCCCGGCAGATAGCCCAACTCCTGCCCGCCGACCGCGTACAGCGGCCGGAAGACCATCACCTTCTGGTGCTGGCGGCGCTCCAGGACCGCCTCCAGGCCCGCGCACAGCGCCAGCGCCGACTTGCCGGTGCCGGCCCGGCCGCCCATCGAGACGATCCCGACGTCCGGGTCGAGCAGCAGATCGAGCGCGATGCGCTGCTCGGCGCTGCGGCCCTTGATGCCGAACGCCTCCCGGTCGCCGCGCACCAGGCGGACGTTGCCCTCGGCGGTGATGCGGCCGAGCGCCTTGCCGCGCTCGGACTGGATGGTCAGGCCAGTGTGCACGGGGAGGTCGGAGGCCTCCGGCACATACACATGGCCCTCCTCGAAGAGGATGTCCACCTGCTCGCCGGAGAGGGTCAGTTCGGACATTCCGGTCCAGCCGGAGTTCTCCGTGATGGCGAGTTCGGCGCGGTATTCCTCGGCGAGCAGCCCGACCGAGGATGCCTTGATCCTCAGCGGCAGGTCCTTCGACACGACGGTGACGTCGTACCCCTCGGCCTGCAGATTGCGGGCCACCGCGAGGATGCGTGAGTCGTTGTCCCCCAGGCGGTAGCCGGTGGGCAGCACGCTGGGGTCCGAGTGGTTCAGCTCGACCCGGACCGTCCCGCCGAGTTCCCCGATCGGGATGGGGGCGTCGAGGCGACCGTTCTTCACCCGGTAGTCGTCCAGCAGGCGCAGGGCCTGGCGGGCGAAGTAGCCGAGTTCCGGATGGTGCCGCTTGGCCTCCAGCTCCGTGACCACCACGATGGGGAGCACGACCTCGTGCTCGTCGAAGCGGGTCAGGGCGTTCGGGTCGGCCAGCAGGACGCTGGTGTCGAGAACATAGGTGCGCCGGTCTGGCTTGTGGCGCTTTGTGCTGGTCACCACGGAAGGACGTACCCCCTCGGATGAGGTCGGGGAGCGACGGAGTGGATGCCGGGCCGGGAGGGTGGGGGAACCACGGCCGGTGTCCCGCCCGCGCGTACGGCGGGCCGAGAACCGGCCCTCCGCGGCTGCTTCCGTGCAGTGACCGCACGATCGGGCTGGTGCAAAGGGCCTCCCGGGCGGACGGCCCCGTGCCGCCCGCTGAGATCCGACGCCCGTGGTTCGGGCGTCGACCTGCTTGGCTTATGCCCTCGAACATGCACTGCCATGCAAAAGCAGCCAACAGCGCGCCGGTGAACTCCTCGTTACGCCCACCCGAACCGGGGTATACGGAGCGCCCCGCTGCCGTGGTGGTCAGCGGGGCGTCCGGTGGGCCTCAGCCGCCGTAACGGCGGTGACGTGCGGCGTAGTCGCGCAGCGCGCGCAGGAAGTCGACCTTGCGGAAGGCCGGCCAGAAGACCTCGCAGAAGTAGTACTCCGAGTGCGCGGTCTGCCACAGCATGAATCCGGACAGTCGCTGCTCGCCGCTGGTGCGGATGACGAGGTCCGGGTCGGGCTGTGCGCCGGTGTAGAGATGACGGCCGATCATGTCGATGTCGACGGACTCGGCGAGGTCCTCCATCGACACGCCCTTGTCCTGGGCGTCGAGCAGCATGGAGCGCACGGCGTCGGCGATCTCCTGCCGGCCGCCGTAGCCGATGGCCACGTTGACCACTATGCCGTCGATGTGGGCGGTGGCCTCCTCGGCCTCCTTCAGGGTGCGCTGCATGCCGCCCGGCAGCAGGTCCGTCGTGCCGACGTGGTGCACGCGCCAGCGGCCGTCGGCGGCGAGGGTGCGGACCACGTCCTCGATGATGCCGAGCAGCGGGACGAGTTCGTCCTGCGGCCGGTCGAAGTTGTCCGTGGACAGCAGCCACAGGGTGACGACCTCGACGTCGGTCTCGGTGCACCAGCCGAGGAACTCCTCAATCTTCTCGGCACCGGCCCGGTGGCCGTGGACGGTGGTGGAGCCGGACGCCTTCGCCCAGCGGCGGTTGCCGTCCATGATGACGCCGATGTGCTTGGGCACCTGATCGTGGTCGAGGTGGCCCTCCACCCGGCGTGCGTAGAGCCTGACGAGCAGGCTGCGCAGGTTGTCGCGCAGGTTCACGTGGCCCTCCGGGGGATTGGCGGGGGATATGGGTGCCGGAGCCGTTGAAGCCTACCCCCGCCGGGGTCCGGCTCTGGCTCGGGGTTTGGGTGGGAAGGGTGCGGCGACCGCTGCGGGCCGGTGGGGGCTTGTCGGCTCCCCCGTCGCGACGGTAGCCGCATGGCAGACACGGCCCCGCGCCCCTTTTAGTAAGGACGCGGATCGCTCGCCGAGCGGTTCCGGAGGCGGAGCGAAAAAACGGGCCGGTCCGTGGGGGGGAGACGGACCGGCCCGAGGGGGGGTTTCCACCATAACCCTTCGTAAGGGATGGTGGGTGCATCAGCGCGAGACAACTACTCTCCGGAATCATCCGGCGACGCCCCGGTGGGCGCGGAATGCTGGATTCAGTGGTGCGGCACGGCCGATTCACAGCGGAATCTCAGGGAAAACCGGTCGGATACGAAGTGATTCGGAGGGATCCAGATGGTTTGGGCCATCTTGGGGATCTGTCGGCATGTCGTCCCGGAGTCCCCCCGACGGGCTACCCGGCCAGTGAATGGTGACTTGACGATTCCGCTACGCGGGCGCGGCGGGATCACCGGGCTTCACGGCACCGCGCAGCCCCCTCCACCGCGCGGTGCCGCCCGCGCAGCTTTGCTGACGCGAATTACCTTGGTCTGAACTTACGTGACAGGTGGGACTGATGTGAACCGGAGGAGATAACGATGTGGAAACTCGCGGCAAACTCCGGATGAACCACCGCCGTTTTCAGCCGATTTCACCGCGGAGGCCGGTTCGTCAGCGGGCCGGCTTGCGCACATCGAAGAGATGCCGGGCGCTGTGCGCGACGAACGGGCCCTCCCGCTCGATCCGTTCGTGCAGCGCGCGGAGCCGGGGTTCGTACGCCTCCACCGTGAAACCCGGGACCATCCACACCACCTTGCGCAGGAAATGGACGACGGCGGCGATGTCGTGGAACTCCATCCGCAGTCGCTCCGCCCGCAGCCCGGCCACCTGAAGGCCCGCCGCCTCGGCATCGGCCCGCTCACGCTCGGGGGCCCGGCCGGAGCGCACCTTTGCCGGCTGCGGCCCGAGGAAGTACTCGACCAGCTCGAAGACGCTGGCCGGCCCCACATGCTGGGCGAAGTACGTGCCGCCGGGCCGCAGCACCCGGGCGATCTCCTCCCAGTGCGGACGCACCGGATGCCGGCTGAGCACCAGATCGAACGCCTCGTCGGCGAACGGCAGCGGCGCGTCGTCCGGGGCGGCGACGACCACCACACCGCGCGGCCGGAGCAGGGCGGTGGCCTTCGCCACGTTCGGCGGCCAGCCCTCCGTCGCCGCGGCCAGCACCGGCCGGGCCGGCTCGGCCCTGCCCAGCGCGAAGTCCAGCACCTCACCGCCGCCGGTCTGGATGTCGAGCGCCGCCTGCGCCCGGGCCAGCCGCTCCCCCGCCGACACGGCATACCTCCACGAGGGCCGCTCCTCGCTCGCCCGCCCCTCGAACCAGGAGAAGTCCCATCCCTCGGTCGGCACGGCCGCGCCCTCGGCCAGAAGGTCTTCGAAGGACGGGTTCACAGCCATGTCGGCCATGATCGCAGGACGCTGCCGGGACGGCCTGCTAATTTCCGCCGGTATGACGACCTACTCCGCCGGAGAGAAGCAGACGCTGCACACGAGCCTCAACCGGCACCGGGACGCCGTGCTGTGGAAGCTGCAGGGCCTCGACGACGAGCAGCTGCGCCGGCCGATGACACCGACCGGCACCAACCTGCTGGGCCTGGTCAAGCATCTGGCCAGCGTGGAGTACGGCTGGTTCGTGGAGACGTTCGGCGGCGAGGCCGAGCCGCTGTGGTTCGACCCGCACGACGACATGCGAGTCACCCCGGAGGAGACGACGGAGCGGATCGTCGCCTTCTACGGCCGTGCCCGCGCCGCCGCCGACGCCGTGATCACCGGGCTGCCGCTGGACGCCCAGGGCAGCCCGGCCTGGCGGGACATCACGGTCAGCCTGCGCTGGACCCTGGTCCACATGGTCGAGGAGACCGCACGGCACGCCGGGCACATGGACATCCTGCGGGAGCTGATCGACGGCGCCACCGGCGACCACCCGCCGGTCACCGGCCGGAGCTGACGAGACAGGGGGCGGCCAGGACGTAGGCCGCCCCGCCGGTCGGCGCGTCGAGCACGCCGGCGTCCAGCGGGCGCCGCGCGAGGGCCTGCGCCGCCGCCCGCTCCGGGGTGTGCAGCGCGACCCACAGCTGCATCAGCAGCCCACCGAACAGGGCGAGCGGCCGCAACGGCCCCGCCGCGCCCAGCGGGCACCGATCGCGCCGCCGACCTGCGGGACATGGGCGTGGATCAGCGCGCTGCCGCACGGCAGGCAGGGTTCGAGGGTGGTGTGCAGCCGGTGACCGGGGTGACGGCGGCCGGCCGGCAGCTGGGCGAGGGCGTTGATCTCGGCGTGCGCGAGGTCCGTACCGGCCGGCTGGCCCGGCGGGGCGTCGGTCTCCCGGCTACGGTTCCGCCCGGCCGCGACGACGTGGCCTTCCGGGTCGTACGGCACCGCGCCGACGGGCCTGCTGCCGGCCCGCAGCGCTTCCCAGGCCAGCTCGAAGGGCAGCTGCCAGGGCGTGGGGAGGCCGGTCATCGGGGGCAGCCGGTCATCAGGGGCGGCCGCTCTCGGGCCCGTCGAGGACGAGGAGGATGTGCTCGTCCTCCCCGTGCCGGACGGTGCCGGCGCGCTGGAAGCCGTGTCTCTCCAGCAGGCGGACGGAGGCGGTGTTCTCGTGGAAGGGGTCGGCGTACAACGGCCGTATGCGCTCCAGCTCCAGGAAGAGGCCGAGCGTGCGGGTGCCGACGCCGCGACCCCAGTACGGCGGCCCGAGCCAGTACCCGACGAACCGCCGCTCGCTCTCCGTCCAGGAGACGACATGCCCGGCGGCCTCGCCGCCCACCGTGACCGTCCGCACGACACAGTCCGGATCGCCCAGCACACGCTCGCGCCAGTGCCGCAGGAAGGCGTCCCGCGGCCGGGGGGTGAATCTCGACCGCCGAACCGCCTCCGGGTCGTGCTCATAGGCGAGGAAGACGAACAGGTCGTCGTCCGAGACGCCCCGCAGGCTCACTTCACCGTGCTCACTGTCCTCGCTGTGCCCGCCATGTTCGTCGGTCATGGCAGGCAGTCTGGCAGCCGCCACTGACAACGCCTCGCCACCTGCGGTTACGGCACCAGCGGGCGGACTTCCTCGGCGGCGAACCGCACGAATCCCTCCGGGTCGGGCTCGTCCGCGGTCGGCTGCAGCACGACGGTGTCGGCACCGGCCCCGGCGAGCCGCCGTACGGCCGCGGCCACGGCCCCCGCGTCGCCCGCCACCCCCACGCCCGAGGCCGACTCCAGTCCTTCGCCGGCGAGTTCGGCCCGCAGCCGGGCGGCGGCGCCGGCTCCGGTGGCGGCGAGCAGATAGACGACGACCGGGTGATGCTCACCGCGCCCCGCCTCCTTCTGCCCCTCCTCGATGAGCTGCCGGGCCCGCCGTACGCCGTCCGGGGAGGTGGAGGCGGTGAGCAGGGTCCCGTCGGCCTTGGCGCCGGAGAGACGGAGGGTGCGCGGCCCGGTGGCCCCGGCGAAGACGGGCACGGCCCGCTCCGGCGGCCAGTCGAGGGCGACATCGTCGAGAGAGACGTACCGCCCCCGCACGGTGAGCCGATCGCCTCCCAGCAGGCCGCGCAGGGCGTCGAGATGCTCGCCGAGGAGGGTGAGCGGGGAGGCGGCGCGGGCACCGACCTGACCCATCCAGTCCTGGACACCGTGGCCGACGACAAGGGTCGCGCGGCCGGGGAACATCCGGTGCAGGGAGGCGGCCTCCATCGCGGTCACGGCCGCGTTCCTGAGCGGCACGGGCAGCAGCCCGACACCGACGCGCACCCGCTCGGTCCACGCGAGCGCCGCGGCGGCGGTCGAGATCCCGCCCTCCAGGAAACAGTCCTCCCACAGCCACAGTTCCTCGAGTCCCGCTTCGTCCGCCGCACGGGCCACCGCCCGCAGCCGCTCAGGCGGAAGCTGGGGGCGGAAGACAACACCGAGTCCAGTCATGGACGCCTTCCTAGTGGGGAGGAAGTGGGGTGGCAACCGGATTTCCACACCGGTGAGTTGGCTGCACCTCGGGGCTGTGGGAGGGGACATGGGTAGACGCTGGCGGGACGGGACGGCGAGGTTGATCGTGCCGAGGGAGGAGGGCGAGGGGGGCGAGGGGGATCCGATGGCCCCGGTGGTCCTCCCCGTGGTCCTCCCGCTGGAGATCGCGGCCTCCTACCGGGCCCGGACGAAGGGGCTGCTGGGCCGGGACTCGGTCGACGGGGCGATGCTGCTGTCACCGGCGAGCGGGGTGCACACCTTCGGGATGCGGATCCCGATCGACGTCGCCTACCTGGACCGCCGCCTGACCGTGCTCGCCGTCCGCACGATGGAACCGGGCCGCCTGGGCCGGCCCCGGCTGCGGGCACGGCACGTGCTGGAGGCGGGGGCGGGGACAATGGCGCGCTGGGGACTGAAGGTAGGAGTTCGGGTCGCAGTCGAGGTCGAGTAGGCCTACCAATAAGGTCACCAGGCCCCCAGGGAGGTCGAGGCGACCCGCGGCCTGTGCCTCAGTTCTCACCCGTCGAAGCCGCCCTCCGTAGACTCCCCGTGGGTCCAGTGAACGGCCGGCCTGATGGCGGCGAATGTCCCGTCGAGGATCTTGTCAGCACGTTCCGCCGCTTCTTGCATGTGCTACTCGCCTCGCGGGAACGACACCTCGACGCGGCGGTTCTTCTTCCGGCCCTCCTCCGTGGAGTTGTCGGCGATCGGGTACTGCTCGCCGTAGCCGCGGACCTCGAAGGTGACGTTCGGGTCGTTCAGGTCCTGGTCCAGGACGGCCTGGACGGCGTTGGCGCGTTGCCTGGACAGGATGTCGCCGTGGGCGGCGGAGCCGAGGTTGTCGGTGAAGCCGAAGACACGGATCTGGTTCGCCTTCTGCTTCTTGATCTCCTCGGCGATGGTGGCGATCCGGGACTTCGCGTCGTCGCCGAGCTTGGCGCTGTCCTTGCCGAAGAGGACCTCGGCCTGCAGGGCGAAGGTGACATCGGCGTTCGTGTCCTCGCGTCGCTCGTCCCCGCTCTGGTCCTCGACGACCGACTTGATGTCCAGCACCTTGGGCGCGGCGAGGGTGGCACCTTCCGGGAGCTTCAGGTCCGGGTCGGTGGGGTCGATCTTCACCGGGGCGGTGGCGGACGGCTCGGTGACGGGGGGCTGACTCGGGTCCGTGTCGTCGGCCCGGGCCGGGGTGACGGTGAGCAGGAGGGTCACGGCGGTGAGGGTGAGGGCGAGACGGGTGGTGGTCACTTCGGCCTCATCCGGAGATCTTGATGGTGGCGGAGGAGAACGTCGGCAGCTGGAATTCCACCCCGTCCGTGTTCGCGGGTGGGGCCGGGAACTGCATGAACACGGCCAGGGTGGCGCCGGCCTTGAGCGCGGTGAAACCGGTGGTGGTCAGCGGGCGGCCGTCGGTGTCCCGCAGCACGTAGTACCGCTTCTTGCCCTGCGGATCGACCAGCGTGGCGCCGCCGAAGGACTTGCCGTTCTTGATGATCTCTGTTTCGGTGCCGCTCAGCGCGGAGGGGATCACCATGGTCTGGGCTCCGTCGTTCTTCAAGGTGCCGTTGACCGTCACAAAGCCGCCCGCATCGCGTTGAGCGGAGGTGATCTGGAGCAGCAGGCCGTCCGACCCGTGCAACTCGGCCAGCGGCTGGTCCGACTGCCCTTCCTGGGCGCTCGGGCCGGAGCCACCGGTCCGGGACGCGGACGCCGAACTGCCCGGCTTCTTGTCATCGCCTCCGCCGCCTCCGCCGCAACCGGCCACACCGACGGCCAGACCAGCCGCAACGGTCAATGCGACCATCCCCCTGCGGGCCTTCGCAGTGAACCGAATGCTCATCGCTTCGCTTCCTTCGTCATTGATCGTTCGCTGGTGAGTCGGCCAGGTGGACGTCGAAGAGGTCTTGAGGCTTCGGGAGCCCGGTCGTGTCGTCCGGCTTCGGATGCCAGACCTTGTCCCTGCAGGTCAGTTGGGGCAGGTCAGCACCCTTGGCACCGTCAGCGGGGAGCTTGAACTTACAGAGGGGTTCGATCACGGCGATCGCGTGCGCCGTCGCATGCTGGTTCTCGGTGCCGGGTACGACGGAGTCGCCCACGGGCTTGATCGTCGTCGCGTCGACTTTGTAGCTCCGCGGCCGTCGGAACTGGCAGCCCGCCGTCGCGCCGTTGTCGGAGGCGAGTTGGACGGCACGCGAGCAGAAGTCGACGCCCCCGACCCCGTCGAAGATGTCCTGCCACTTGGTCGGGTCGCCTACGTCAGCCACCCACATGCCCGCGAGCTGGTCGCGGGTCTTCTGGGCTGCCGCCAGCGCCGCCGCGTCCGCCGCTGTCTGTGCGCTGCTCCGGTTCACCGCGGCCTGGCCCACCGCAAGGTAGGCCAACGCAAGAAAGAGCAGGCCCGCCACCACCGTGATGTAGATGGGGAAGGCCTGCCCTGCATCGTTACGCGGGGGAATCAGCCACCGGTCACTTGGGTGATCTTGCTCGTGATCGCATCGAAGATCGTCTGGCCGATGCTCGTCCCCGTGATCGCCAGGACGATCGCCACCACCACCGCGATGATGCCCAGGTACTCCACGGCGGTCTGGCCCTTGTCGCTGCGGGCGACCCGGGCCTGCAGGTATGCGACGGTGGTGTTGAACCAGTTGCTCATGGTGGTCCCCTCCGGGTTCGCCTGCGATCCGGACAACGTAGGCCGGAACCGCGTACCTGCCAGAGGGCCCCTGGGCCCAAGGCCGGGCCCATTCGGCGCCGTTGGCACTCCCCCGCGCCCTCACCTCACGCCACCCCCAGCCACTTCGCGGCCGCCTGGGACCTGGTGGTGGTCTGGAGTTTGGCGAAGATGCGGTTGATGTGGTTCTTGACCGTCTTCTCGGAGATGAAGCAGGCGGCGGCGATCTGCTGGTTGGTCATGCCGGACGCGATGAGGTCCATGATCTCCGCCTCCCTCGCACTCAGCCGGAAACGTGAACGGAACGACTGTCCCATAGAGGATTGCAGTTGCGAAAGCTCTTGGGGCGAGTTTTCGCCTAAGAAGTACGGGACTTGAGGGTTTGCGTGTGCAGGTGTGTTTGCCCGTAGCTGCATCAGCAACGCCTTCGCCGCTCCCGGCGTCACATGCGGCCGGCCCTCCCGGACATCCCGGACCGCCCTCACCAACTGCTCCGTCGTGAACTCGCCGTGTACCAGGTATCCCCCTGCCCCCAGCCGCAACGCCTCCCGCACGGTCTCCGTCTCATGGCTGTAGGTGAGCATCATGACCGGCGCCAGCCGCACCAGGTGCGGCAATGCCGAGATTCCGTCGACTCCGGGCATGCGGACGTCGAGGAGGATGACGTCCGGGCGGTGTCGTAGCGCCGCCTCGTACGCCTCACGGCCGTCCGTCGCCTCCGCCACCACCGTGGTGTCGTCCCGGCCCGAGAGCAGGGCCGTCAGGCCCGCCCTGACCACGGGGTTGTCGTCGGCCACCAACAGGCGCAGCGGAGGAGGGGACGGTGGGGGAACCTCCGGCCAGGGCTGACTGTGCTGCATGGCGCTGCCTCCTCTCAGGGTTCTGCGGGTGCGGTCGCGGAGTGGTTCAGGGCGGACAGGGGAACTTCCACGCGTACCTCCGTGCCCCGTTCGTGTCCGCCCCTGCCGATACGGATCCGGGCGCCCATCTGTGCGGCCCGTTCCACCATGCCGAGCAGACCGAAGTGGCCGGACGCGCGCAGGCCGTCCAGCGTGGTGCCGGCCGGCAGGCCTCGGCCGTCGTCGTGGACGGTCAGGCGCAGCAGCTCACCGTGGACCGCCGCGTGTACGTCCACCTCGGTCGCGCACGCGTGGCGGTGGGCGTTCTCCAGCGCCTCCGCCGTGATGGAGAGCAGGTGGCGGGCCAGGGGGGCGGGGAGCGGGGGGAGGGCGGCGAGGGTGTTCGGGGGCGGGAGTACGCACGTGGTGTTCAACGCCGTACGCGAGGTGAAGTCCCGGATGTACGCGTGCAGTTCCGGCCAGAACGGGACGTCCTCCGCCCCGTCCGGCGGCGCCTGCTGGCGCAGGTCCCTGAGCAGCTCCCGTGACTCCGTCGCCGCCCTGCGCGCCGAGCGGGACACCAGGTCCGCCTGGGCCCTGATGCGGGCCGGATCGGGAGCCTCCGTCGAGGCCGTCGCCGCCAGGCCGTCCGCCGCCAGGGCCACGCCGTACAGGGTCTTGGCCACCGAGTCGTGCATCTCGCGGGCCAGTCGGGCGCGTTCCGCGCTCACCGCCTCCGCCGCCGCAAGGCGTGCCTGGACCGTCGTCAGGGCCTGGGTCGCCGCGCCGAAGCGGAGCATCAGGTTGCGCAGGGTCGAGCCCATGGCACCGGCGATCACGCACAGGCCGGGCAGGAGGAGGGCCTCGGCGACGGGTGCGTGCCGGTCGGCCTTCAGGGTGGCGTGGACCAGCAGCAGGATCAGGGACTGTAGGGAGGCGAAACAGGCCGCGCCCCGCCAGCTGTAGACCAGCCCGGCCAGCAGCGGGGTGCAGACGCTGACGTAGGCGAGGGTGGTGTCCGGGCCCGCCGAGATCAGGAGGAGGGAGCCGACGAGGGTGTCGGCGGCGAGCAGGCTGGGGTGGCGCAGGAGGAGGGGACCGAAGCGCTCCCAGTCGCGGAAGAGGACGTAGGACGCCATGAAGGTGACGACCACGGCCCCGCCGACCAGGCGGACGCCCAGTCCGGGGGCCGCGTGGAGCAGGGCGGCGGGGGCGGCGAGGGCGATCATGGCCAGGCGGAAGCCGAAGACCTGCCGGCACATCGCCTGCAGCGCGCTGACCTGGATCTTCATGGAGGGTTCGGGCGTGGTGGCCGCCGCTGTGCCGGACGTCGTGCTCGCCCGGCCCGTTGTCGCACGGCGCGCGAACCGGCCGGTGAGTCCCCTCAGCCCCGCACCGGCAGACGTCCCGCTCCGCCCCCTCAGCCCTGCACCGGCAGACCTCCCGCCCCGCCCTCTCAGCAACGCACCGGCAGACGTCCCACCCCGCTCCGTCAGCGACGCACCGGCAGACGCCCCTTCCCGCCCCGCCAGCGACGCACCGGCAGACGCCCCGCCCCGCCCCCGCAACCACGCACCAAGTGCCCCGCTGCTCCGTCCCGTCACCCCGGTCACCGCCATCCCCGTCTCACTTCCCCGTGAGTGAACCGAAGTCCACGCCGGAGCCGAGGATCAGGCCGGCGCCCAGCAGGAGCATCGTGGCCGGGACCATGAACGTGGTGATCATCAGCGTGGCCTTGGGCACCGCGCGGGCGGCCTTGCGGCGCGCGTTCTGGGCGTCGGTGCGGCGCATGTCCTTGGCCAGGGAGACGAGCGTGTCGACGATCGGCGCGCCCAGTTCCTCGCCCTGCTGCAGTGCCGTCACGAACATCGCCACCTGCTCGGAGTCGTTCCTGCGCCGCAGTTCCGCGAAGGCCTCGCGGCGGCTCATGCCGAGGTCCATCTGGCGCAGGGTGATGCGGAGTTCGTCGGCCCAGGGGCCCTCGTAGCGGGAGGCCACGCGGTCCAGGGCCTGGCGGAAGCCGAGCCCCGCGCTGACCACCACCGCGAGCACGTCCAGGAAGTCCGGCAGGGTGCGCTCGATGACGTCCTTGCGGACCCGGATCGCCGACCAGATGCCGACCTCCGTCCAGAACGCCCCGAAGAGCAGCAACAAGACCGCCACGAACCACTGGCCGCGGAGCAGGAACACCAGGAAGCCGACCACGCCCAGCGCGCCGTACACCGCCCGGCGGGCCGCGTAGCGGTCGATGGTCAGGCCGCCGGGGTTGCCGGCGAGGTCGATCTTGCGGCGGTACTTGGCGACCAGGCGCGGGCCCATCAGCCGCAGCACGGCGGGGGCGTAGCGCATGCCCATGCGGTCGATGACCGAGCCGACCGCACCGGTGCGGGTGGCGCCGACCTCCAGGGCGACGGCGAGGTCCCCGGGGAGCCTGGCGTCCGCGCGGTACATGCGGATGCCGGTGAAGGCGCCCCAGACGCCGAGGCCCATCAGCAGCGCGAGCAGGAATGCCATGGAGTCCGCGCCCCCCTCAGACGTCGATCCGGCTCAGGCGGCGGATGAGGACGAAGCCGACGGCGTACATCGCGAACGCGATGACCACACAGGCCTGGCCGATCGGCGAGCCGGTCATCCGCTCCAGCGCGCCGTGCTTGACGCCGTTCATCAGGAACAGCGCGCCGACGCCGAGGACGGGGACGGCGTACGAGGTCATGGTCACCTGGGAGAGCTGGGTGCGGACCTCGCGTCTCGTCTCCTTGCGTTCCTCCAGCGTCTCGGTCAGGTTCCGCAGGGCGGAGACCACTTGGCCGCCCGCCCGGTTGGACAGCACCAGCGTCGTGACCAGGACGACCAGCTCGCGGGACGGGAGCCGGTCGGCCAGCTCGCCCAGCGCGTCGTCCAGGGACTGGCCGATGGCCAACTGGTCGGCGACCTTGCCGAGTTCCTCGCCCGCCGGGGCCTCCAGCTCCTCCGCCGCCATGCCGATCGCGGTGCGCAGGGCGAGGCCCGCCTGAGTGGCGTTGGCCAGGATGCGGGCCAGTTCGGGGAGTTGGTTGATGAAGCGTTCGATGCGCTTCTGGCGCTGCCAGTTGAGGAACTGTACCGCCGCCCAGATGCCGAGCACTCCGGCGAGCGGGCCGAAGAAGGGGGCCAGGGTGGCCTGGCCGATCAGCCAGAGCGCGGCGACGGCGGCGAGCATGGAGACGAAGAACTCGCCGGGGGTGACGTCCAGACCGGTCGCCGCCAGCCTAAGCTGCAGCCAGCGGCCGAGGCGGGTGCGGCGCAGCCGCCGGTCCAGGTCGCGGAAGCGGCGTCTGCGGCCGGTCGCCGGCACCGGGCCGGTGTGCGTGAGACGGTCCACGAGGGCGGCGCGCTGGGCCCGGCCCGAGGCGTAGACGTGCACGCCGGCCACCGCCAGGACGCAGGTCAGCAGCGCCACGCCGGTGGTGAGCTGGACGAGGGTGCGGAGTTCCATGGTCCTGGTCCTACCTGGCTTCTCGGGTGGTGAGTTGGTCCGCCGTGTGGGCGACTCCGAAGGCCTGCGGGATGGGCTGGCTCGCCATGTAGAGGCGGTCGGCGGTACGGCGGGGCAGCGGGAAGTACTGGAAGGCGCCGTACACACGGCCGTCGGGGGTCATGGGCTGGGCGTCGAACCGGGCCACGGTCGCGATCCGGTACGGCTCCCCGCCGTGGCTGTCGAGGAGCGCGATCTCGGTGATCCGGCGCGCGCCGTCGGCGAACCGGGTGAGCTGGACGAGGACGTCGACCGCGCTGTTGATCTGGTCGTGCAGCGCTGCGAAGGGGACCTCGACGTCGGACATGGAGGCGAGGGTCTGGAGCCGGGTCAGGGCGTCCTCGGCGCTGTTGGCGTGCACGGTGGCGAGGGAACCGTCGTGACCGGTGGACATCGCCTGGAGCATGTCGAGGGACTCACCGCCGCGGACCTCGCCGACCACGATCCGGTCCGGGCGCATGCGCAGGGAGTTGCGGACCAGGTCGCGGATGGTGACCTGGCCCTTGCCCTCGACGTTCGGCGGCCGCGCCTCCAGGCGGACCACATGCGTCTGCTGGAGCTGGAGTTCGGCGGAGTCCTCGATGGTGATGATGCGTTCGTGGTGCGGGATGAGCCCGGAGAGGGCGTTGAGCAGGGTGGTCTTCCCGGTGCCGGTCGCGCCGGAGACGATGATGTTGAACTTCGCCTGCACCAGCCCTGCCAGCAGATACACCATGTGCTCGTCGAGCGAGCCGAAGGAGATCAGCTCCTGCAGGGTGAAGGAGCGCGGGAAGCGGCGGATGGTGAGGATCGGGCCGGTCAGCGACAGCGGCGGGATGATGACGTTGACCCGCTCGCCGGAGGGGAGACGGGCGTCGACCATCGGATTCGACTCGTCCACCCGGCGGTTGACCGTGGACACGATCCGCTCGATGGTCTGCATCAGCTGGTCGGCGGAGGCGAACCGGAGCGGCAACTGCTCCACGCGTCCGCCGCGCTCGACGAAGACCGCGTCGGCGCCGTTCACCATGATCTCGGTGATCGACGCGTCCTCCAGCAGCGGCTCCAGGATGCCGAGGCCGAGCGCCTCGTCCACGACCCGGCGGATCAGCTGCGAGCGCTCCACCGTCGACAGGACCGGGCCCTCGCGGCTGATGATGTGCCCGAGCACCCGCTCGAGGCGCGCCCGCCGGTCGGCGGCGGCCAGGGCGCTCATCTCCGCGAGGTCGATCTCCTCCAGCAGCTTGGCCCGGTAGGAGGCGACCAGATGCGCGTCCTCGCCCCGGCTGCCGTGCTCCTCCGGAGTACTGATGCGTGCCCGCAGACTCATGGCTCCTCGCTTAGTGGTCGAGCGGCATGGTGGCGGACTTGACGGCGGGGTCGAAGTGCCAGCCGGGGACGATCTGGGGGATGCCCACGGTGGCGGTGACGGTGACCGAGCCGTCTCCCGCTCTCCGGTCGCACTTCACCGTGATCACGCTGCTGACGGCTTCGGAGCACGCCTGCTGCGCGTCCTGCTCCAGAGAGGCCGCCCGCGCCCCCGCCCGGGCCGCCGTGCTGGCCTGCTCGGCGGCGTAGGCGACGGCCCCGATCTGGATGCCGGCCATGGCCACGATCAGGAGGACCGGGATGAACCCCAGGTACTCGATGGCGACCTGGCCCGCGTCCCGCCGCTTGTGCCGGTACGACATCTCAGTGCTTCACCTCCTCGACGGCGCCGGCGTGGCCGTGCACGGTGGCGGGAAAGGAGAACAGCCCGGGAAAGAGGACCGGGACCCGCAGGGAGACGTCGGCCGTGACATAGCCGGAGGGACTGCAGTCCACTGCCGCGTCCTCCTTCCACCCTGCCGACAGGTGCTTCATCCCGGCCGCCGAGCAGGCCGCCTGACGTGCGGCACCCTGTGGCGCCGCCGTCCCCGCCCGCACCCCCTCGTCCGCAGCATTCCCGGCCAGCGTGAAGGTGTACCCCACCAGCACGGCCTGCCACACGAGCACCAGCGTCAGGATGATCAGCGGCGTCATCCCCAGGAACTCGATGCTCACCTGCCCGCGGTCGCGGTCCCGGTCCCCACCGGGCCGTCTCATCACCCGCTCACTCCCGCTCACTCCTTCCGCCGCCGGAATCCACCCGAGCCGCGCCCGCTCCCCCGATGCGCCCCCTCGCCCGCCTTCACCAGCCCCAGCTCCCCGGCGAGCCCCCACAGCGCCTGCTTCACGGAACTCCTGCTGTCCAGCTCGTGGACCCGCCCCGCGTCCACGACGGCCTGAAGTTCCTTGAAATTGGCGGGAATGGCCGTACGCGCGAGCGCGGTCCCGGTGATGCGCTGCACCAGCGCGGGCTGGATCTCCGTGCTCCGCGTATGCCGGTTGACGACCACCGTCGTCTCCTCGGCCTTGCGGATCTGCAGCCGGTCCCACATCCGTACCGTCCGCTTGGCGGCGCGTACGGAGACGACGTCCGGGGTGGTGACGAGCAGGGCGGTGTCGGCCATCTCCACCACGGCCGCGCCGGCCCCGCTGAGCTGGGCGCCGCAGTCCACCACGACCACCTCGTAGCGGGAGCGCAGGGCGCTGACGATCTGGCGGGCGGCGCGGTCGGTGACCTCCTCGCCGCGTTCGCCCTCGGCGGGGGCGAGGAGCAGGGCGAGTCCGGTGTCGTGGCGGAAGACGGCGTCGGCGAGGACGCGGGGCGAGATGTCGGTGATCGTGGCGAGGTCGGCGACGGACCGCCGGAACTGGATGTCGAGGTAGGAGGCGATGTCCCCGGTCTGGAGGTCCAGGTCGACCAGGGCCGCCGTCCGGCCGGAGGCCTGCGCGGCGAGGGCGAGATGGATGGCCGCCAGGGTGGCGCCCGTTCCCCCCTTGGCGCCGCTGACCGTGACGACCGTACCGCCGGCACCGCCGAACACGTCGGCGCCGTGGCCGAGATGGCGCCGTACGCCGGTGGACCACTGGGCGACGGCCTGGACCCGGCTGGCGAGTTCCTCGTACGACAGCGGAAGCGCGACCAGGCCGCGGGCGCCGGAGTCCATGGCGGCCGAGAACAGGCCGGGGCTCGCGTCGGTGGTGACGAGGATGACGCCGACGGCGGGGAAGCGCAGGGCGACCTCGCGGATCAGCTCCAGGGCCGGAACCGGGCCGATCCGCTCGTGTACGACCACGACCTCGGGCAGCTCGTCCACCGACTCGGCGGCGAGGCGGGCGAGGGTGTCGACGAGTTGGGTGGAGTCGCCGACCGGCGGCTGCGGCTCGGCGTCGGGGAGCTGGCTGAGGAGGGTGACGAGGGAGCGGACGGCGTCGGGGTCCGCGCCGGCCGGGAGGATCCTGGTGGGCATGCGGGCCGCCTCTCACTTGTCCGTCGCGAGTTCGTAGGTGCGGTCCTTGTCGGGGACGCTGGTCTCGCCGCCGGGGGCCACCAGCGCCAGCCGGACGCGCTGGGCGAAGGACTCGGCGTAGGTGATGCGCTGGGCGTCGAGGGTGGACAGCGCGAAGGTGATGGGGACGGCCTCGGTGGGCTGCTGCTGGTTCTTGCTGCTGTCGGGGTCCAGGGCCGTGATCCGGCCGACGTCGAGGACCCGGGCGTCGGTGACGATGATCTTGGACTGGTCGGGGTCGCCGTCCTTCTTGCCCTGGAAGGTGGCGTACACGTTGACGCGCGCCCCCGGGGTGATCTTGCCTGCGACGCCCGTCGCCGCGTCGATCATGATGGCGACCTCCTGCTGTCCGGGCTGGAGGGCGGGCTGGTCGACGATCATGTCGGTCTGCAGCAGGGATCCGGCGCGCAGGGTGGTGACGGCGATCTTGCCCTGGATCTGGCGGAGATCGGTGACCGCGTTGCCGGACAGCCACCGCCTGGGCATCTCGATCTTCTCGAACTGGCCCGTGTCCAGCGTGGTGTACGGCTTGACGTCGGACCTGACCCGATAGGCGGTGACCTCGGGACCGACCTTGGAATTCGCGTTGTGGACGACGGAGAGCACACCGGCGAACGCGCCGAGAGCGCACAGGACCGACAGGATCAGCAGTATCACGCCGCGGCGCTGACGGGAGTTCATGAGCCGTGCAACCTCATTGGGGGAATCGGTCGGGCGGGATGTGGATCAGGTGCGGTCGGGTCAGGCGGGCGTGCGTTGTTCCAGGGCGCGGGGCGGGGCGGGTTCATGGACGGGCGGGGTGGCGGAGCAGAAGACACAGCGGTCGCCGATGACGTCCAGGCCGCACCAGTGGCAGCTGGTCTGCCGTACCGAGGCGACCAGTTGGTACAGGACGGACAGATCGGCGAGGTAGCTGCAGAACTCGGTCATGCGGCCCGTCCCCCACCACACGGGGGACTCGGCGGGCAGCGGGACCTCGCGCAGCCCGTGCACGCTCCACTGCCCGGCGAGCCCGGCCACCCAGTCGCCCTGCGCCTGCTGCGCTCTGGCGACGAGCATCCAGGTGTTGAAGTCGGGCCCCTTGAGGGTGGCGCCGGGTGCGGTGCGCACGAGCTGCGGCTCCGGATGCGCGAGTACGGCGAACTGGCTGCCGGGCATCCAGGACTTGGCGTGCGCCTTCAGCCCGACCGGCACCCGGTCCAGCCGGGCCACCGAGCCGAGGACGGCGCCGGCGTGGATGTAGTGGGTGAGCAGCCGTCCGGCGGAGGCGAGCACGCCGGGGCTCAGATCGCAGGAGGCGAGCTGGCGCAGCTGGCGGGCGATCACGGCGACGCCGAGGGGCGGCAGTTCGGGCCGGAAGAATGCGATGCGGTCGCTCTCCAGCAGCGAGCGCAGGGTGTGCAGCCGTCGCAGGACGGGCTGGGGAGTGGCCCGGGAGCAGACGACCACGAGGTAGCCGTACTGCTCGGTCAGGGTGTGGAGTTCGGTGAGCGCGTGCTCCAGCGGCCGCTGGTCGAGGCCGCTCAGCACGACGGCCGGCATGGTCCGTTCGTCCTGCGCCGGCAGTGCCATGTCGGCACTGGTCACGGCAATGGCAGTTGGCACGCGCAGCTCCCCGTTCTTCACACTCGCCGGCCCACCGGAGTAACTCCCGTACACCGCAACGACTTCACTGCGTGACTACGTGAGCACTGTATCCACGGCCGAATGGCCGGAGAACAGCGTTTGTGAAGCTCATGTGCAACTCGCTCGGAACAAGTCCCGGCAAATCCGGACAGGTTGAGCGGGTATACGGAAACGCATTTGGTCTGGACCTCTTGACACCCTGATTGGTCTGGACCAACTTGTACGCCAACGGTGGCCACTTCTCCCCTTGATCGCCGTTTCCCTCCCCCTCCTTCCTTCCCTCCTCCCCGCCGAGCCGGCACGCCGAACTCCCCACCGGAGGCCCCAGTGGACCACGCACCAGGCATACCCAGACCCCGCGGACGGCGAATCTCCCTGTGGTCCGCCACCACCGCCCTCGCCCTCTCCGTCGCGGGCCTCACCGCGGCCGCAGGCCCGGCCTCCGCGGCGGACGTCAACAACGTCAAGAACGCGGGCTTCGAGTCGGGCCTGACCAACTGGACCTGCACGGCGGGCAGCGGTACGACCGTCTCCTCCCCCGTGCACTCCGGCTCCTCGGCGCTGAAGGCGACGCCCGCCGGCCAGGACGACGCCCAGTGCACCCAGACGGTCGCGGTCAAGCCCGGCTCGACGTACACGCTCAGCGCGTGGGTCCAGGGCGGCTACTCCTACCTGGGCGTGACGGGCACGGGCACGACCGACGTCTCGACATGGACCCCCGACACCACGTCCTGGAAGCAGTTGTCGACGACCTTCACCACCGGCGCCTCCACGACCTCCGTCACGGTCTACACCCACGGCTGGTACGGCCAGGCGGCCTACTACGCCGACGACGTCTCGGTCTACGGCCCCGACGGCGGCGGAGGCGGCGACCCGGCCCCGACGGTGCCGTCCGCACCGTCCGGCCTGACGGTCTCCTCCACGACCTCCTCCGCGGTCTCCCTCTCCTGGTCCCCGGTCTCGGGCGCGACGGGTTACAGCGTCTACCGCGACGGCACGAAGGTGACGGCGGTGACCGGAACGTCGGCCACGGTGACCGGCCTGACCGCCGCCACGTCGTACACCTTCCAGGTGACCGCGACGAACCCGGCGGGCGAGTCGGCCAAGTCGGCGTCGGTGACGGCCACCACGTCGTCCTCCGGAACCAGTGGCGGCGGCCCCCTCCCCAAGCACGCGGTGACGGGCTACTGGCAGAACTTCAACAACGGCGCGACGGTGCAGAAGCTGTCGGATGTCCCGTCGTCGTACGACATCATCGCGGTGGCCTTCGCGGACGCGACGTCGACACCGGGAGCGGTGACCTTCAACCTGGACTCCTCCGGCCTGGGCGGCTACACGGTCGACCAGTTCAAGGCGGACATCAAGGCCAAGCAGGCGGCCGGCAAGAAGGTCGTCATCTCGATCGGCGGCCAGAACGGCACGGTGTCGATCAGCGACTCGGCGTCGGCGGCGAACTTCGCGAACTCGGTGTACGCGCTGATGCAGACGTACGGCTTCGACGGCGTCGACATCGACCTGGAGAACGGCCTCGACGCGACGTACATGACACAGGCACTGAGGTCCCTCTCCGCGAAGGCGGGCTCGTCCCTGATCATCACGATGGCCCCGCAGACGATCGACATGCAGTCGACGTCCAACTCCTACTTCCAGACCGCGCTGAACGTGAAGGACATCCTCACGGTCGTCAACATGCAGTACTACAACAGCGGTTCCATGCTGGGCTGCGACGGCAAGGTCTACAGCCAGGGCTCGGTCGACTTCCTCACCGCCCTCGCCTGCATCCAGCTCCAGGGCGGCCTGGACCCGTCCCAGGTGGGCCTCGGCCTCCCGGCCTCGACCAGCGCGGCGGGCAGCGGCTATGTGTCGCCCTCCGTGGTGAACAACGCCCTGGACTGCCTGACGGCGGGCACCGACTGCGGTTCGTTCAAGCCCGCCAGGACCTACCCCGGCCTGCGGGGCGCGATGACCTGGTCCACGAACTGGGACGCATCGGCGGGGAACGCGTGGTCGAACGCCGTGGGAGCGCATGTGCACGCGCTGCCGTGAGCCATGAGCACCCGAGCAACGCGATCATGGACCGGTCACTGGCCATCGACCGCCGAGGAGCCGAGCCCCATGCCTGTACCCGCCGACCCGACCGTCCTTCGTCCGATGCCCGGGCAGCCGCGGGTCGTGCTGCTCAAGCCGCTGGTCAAGTCCCCCCTGATCGAGGTCGGGGAGTACTCCTACTACGACGACCCGGACGACCCGACCGCGTTCGAGACGCGCAACGTGCTCTACCACTACGGGCCGGAGAAGCTGATCATCGGCAAGTTCTGCGCGCTGGGCACGGGCGTGCGGTTCATCATGAACGGCGCCAACCACCGCATGGACGGCCCCTCGACCTTCCCCTTCCCCACCATGGGCGGCTCCTGGGCCGACCACTTCGACCTGCTGACCGGCCTGCCGAACCGGGGGGACACCGTCGTGGGCAACGACGTCTGGTTCGGCCACGGCACCACGGTGATGCCCGGCGTACGGATCGGACACGGCGCGATCATCGCCTCCGGCGCCGTGGTCACCGGTGACGTGCCCGACTACGGCATCGTCGGCGGCAACCCGTCCCGCCTCATCCGCACCCGCTACGACGCCCGGGACATCGCCCGGCTGCTGGCAGTGGCCTGGTGGGACTGGCCCGCGGAACACATCACCGAGCACGTACGCACGATCATGTCGGGCAGCATCACCGAACTGGAGGCCGCGGCCCCGAACGCCTGAGGCGGGCACGGAAGCCCGGTGGCGAGCAGCTGGTCGGCGACTAGTCGCCCTCGAAGTACGCGTCCAGGACCGCGTCCAGCTGCTCGTCCCACTCCTTGAAGCGAGACCTTGCCGTCGCCTCGATCTCGATGGGGTACCAGCGGCGGTCCGGGGTGTGCACGGTGATGGTGTAGCGCTTGCCGAAGCGGGGGGACTCCGTCTCGACCGCGGCGATCTCGTCCCAGCGGAATGCGCAGGACTCCTCGTCCAGGCGGAGATGGACGCCCTTGCGGTCGGCCACGATCTTCGCGCGGCGGTCGGCGGCCTCGAAGACCGGGCCGCCGTCCGAGCCGTCGTCCGCGCCGTCGTCGTCCGCGGGCTCTTCGGTCTCCTCGGCCGTCCCCGCGCTCGCGGCGGGTGCTTCCGCGTCCTCCGGCTCTGCCGGTACCGCCTTCGTATCCCGCGGTTCCGGCTCCTCGGACGCGGCCGGTGCCGGGGCCGGGGCCGTGAGGCCGGGGATGAACGCCGGGTCGAAACCGGCGCCCGTCACGGGCTCGGCCTTCAACGGCTCGGCCTCGGACGGCTTGCTGCTCGCTCCTATGCGCTGCTCCACGGCGGCAGTATGGACGACTTCCCTGTGCCGGAACCAGTCAGCCCACTCATCCCCGGGTTCACTCACGTCACGTTCACACGATCACGCTCACCGCCGCCGCCACCGCGAAGCCCGCCACCGACAGGACCGACTCCAGCACCGTCCACGTCCGCAGCGTGTCCCGTTCGCTGATGCCGAAGTACTTGGCGACCATCCAGCTGCATCCATCAGCGCGCTCCGCGCGCGGGCACCGCCGTTGACATGCGAGGCGAAGGTGACTCCACCCACCGCTATAGGCGGCGGGCTTCCTACGTCGGTGGCTACGCCTCCGCGCAGAGGACCAGCCCGGCCCTATGTAGGACATTCAAGGCGCCTACGCGGTCGGCGTTTCCCACCAGGCCGCAACTGACGCACTCGAACTTTGCTTGCTTGACGCGGTTCTCCTTCGCGACGTGCCCGCATCCGCCTATCTCCGGCGGGCACGTGCGGGAGGTGTTGCGGGCGTCCACCGGGATCACTCGGCGAGCGGCACTCTCAGCCTTCTGCGCCAGGATTCCGAGAAACTGTCCCCAACCCGCGTCGAGGATACTTTTGTTGAGCCCGGCCTTCGCGGCGGCACCGTTCGCAAGGAACACTCCGGGCTGTTCAGGGTTCGGCTTGGGCGCGGGCGCTTTGGTCATTCCCGCTGTGTTCAGCTTCTCGTGCCCGATCACGTCGTGTTCACGGACGAGGGCGAGAGCCTGCTTGTGGTGGTAGTCGAGACGCTGGCGCCGGATCTTGGCGTGCAGCTTGGCAACCTTCCGTGCGGCGGCGCGGTGCTTCTTCGTGCGGCGCTTGGTGCGCTTGGGGAAGGTGGAAAGGTGCTGATCGGCAGTGGTCAGCTCATCGGCCATCGCATCGAGGAACTTCGCGTTCTCGACGTGCACTCCGCCCGAGTCGGTGAAGAAATGCACCGTGCCCATGTCGATGCCCAGATACTGCCCGTGGCCGGAAGCGGCTCGGCGGGCACCTCGTCACAGGCGAGGACTACGTACCAGCGCCTGCCCTCGCGCTTGACGCTGATCGTCTTCACCCTGCCGCGCACCGGGCGGTGCTGGTGCACCCGGATGTGCCCGACGCCTTGCAGGCGTACTCGTGTCCGGGCGTCGTGCGGGGTGGAGTCCCAGCGGCACCCGTCCCCGTCCTTGGGAAAGGTCACGGTGTCGAAGTGCCCGACGCCCTTGAACCTGGGGTATCCGGGCGTCAGACCAGCCTTCACCCGCTTGAAGAAGGCTTGGAACGCCTTGTCCAGGCGGCGCAAGGTGGCCTGCTTGGTCCCGAAGAGCCTGCTCTTGGCACGTAGTGGGACGAAGGAGGAACTTGTACGCCCGTATCACGAGGCATCCCTCTTCTCCTTCTGCCAGAGGTGCTCCCACAGCGCCCCTGCGGCGGGCGCCTGCTGGTCGAGCCCTACCTCTTGGGGCGCTGTGAGAGAAAGACGCGCACGGCAACCGCGGTCGCGCGCCGCGCTTTCCCTCATGTCCCCTCCCCGTCAGCTCTTTGATCTCATCAACGGCATTACCGCGAAAAGGTCACGAGTTCGAGTTGCGATCAATCAGTCGAGTACCGCAAGGGCGTCGATCTCGATCAGCAGCCCCTTGGGGAGACCGACATACACCGTCGTACGGGCGGTTGCCGGCTGGGTGAGGCTCTCCTTCTCGAAGTACGCGTCGTAAATCTCGTTCATCTCCGCGAAGTGGTCCACGTCCGTCAGATAGACGCGGAGCATCATCACGTCGTCCCAGCTCGCGCCGCCCTCTTCGAGGATCGCCCTGACGTTGGCGAGGGTCTGGAGGGTCTGCTCGCGCAGGGTGGGGCCGGCGGGCGTCGGGGGCTTGCCGTCCTCGGCGGGCAGGAAGCCGACCTGGCCGGCGACCTGGAGGATGTTGCCCTTCTTCACACCGTGGGAGAACCGGGCGGGCGGGGTGGTGTGGGTCTTCGGGGTGAGGGCGGTCTTCTCGGTCATGCACGGTCCTTGTCTGTCATTCGGGGTCGGCCACTGGCGTTCTTCCGGAGTACTCACCGCTGATCGCGTCCGCGGTACGGCGGACCTGCGGGAGCAGGGTGAGGAGTTCCTCGGCGGTGACGACCACGTTCGGCGCGGACACCGACATCGCGGCGACCACCCGGCCGTCGGCGCCGCGGATGGGGGCGGCGACGCAGTTGATGGACTCCTCGTGGCCGCCGAGGTCGGTGGCCCAGCCCTGTTCGCGCACCTTGTCCAACTCGCGCAGGAATGCTGTGGAATCGGGGGTGGAGCGGGGCGTGTAGAGGGGGTAGTCGAGCTTGTCCGCGAGGGCGTGGCGCTCGGGTTCGGGCAGGTCGGCGAGGAGGAGTTTGGCGACGGCGGCGACCGTGATGGCGACGGGCTTGCCGATCCGCGAGTACATGCGGACCGGGTAGCGGCTGTCCACCTTGTCGATGTAGAGGACCTCGCCCTCCTCGTACACGGCGAGGTGCACGGTGTGGCCGCAGGCCTCGTTCAGCCGGGCGAGGTGGGGGTGGGCGATCTCGCGGATGTCGAGGCTCTCCATCGCCTCCTGGGCGAGCGCGAAGAGGCGGGCGCCGAGGCGGTAGCGCTGGTCGGACTGGCGGTAGACCAGGCCGTGCTCGTGCAGGGTGCGCAGCAGGCGGAGTGCCGTGGACTTGTGCACGCCCAGGCGGTCGGCCACCTGGCCGAGGTCCGCGGGGCCCTCGGCGAGCAGCGGCAGGATGCTCAGGGCGCGGTCTACGGTCTGACTCATGGGGTGTTCGCCTCCTCCGTGGCCCGCTCGGCCTGCGTCCAGCCGGGGGCGAGTCGAAGTCTCCCCCATGCGGTGTCGTCCAGGGCGGTCAGGCGGTCGGCGTGGTCCCGGGCGGGGGGTGCGGCCAGGTCGCCGGGGGCGGTGAGGGCCGCGGCGGCGAAGAGGTGGCCGCAGCGCAACCGGGTCCTGAGCGGGAGGCCGCGAAGGGTGCCGGAGAGGAAGCCCGCGGCGAAGGCGTCCCCGGCACCGGTGGTCGCCACGACGTCCACGCGGGGGGCGGGTTCGAAGGCGGCGCGGGGTGCGCCCGCCTCGTTCCCGAACGCCGTCGCCCCCTTCACCCCCTGTTTCACCACCACGACCGCCGGCTCCGGCAGGGCCGCCCGGATCGCCTCCGGGCCGCCCGTGATGCCCCAGGCCCCCTCCGCCTCGTCCTCGCCGACGAAGACGATGTCCGCTCGGCGGGCCAGGTCCAGCAGCGTCAGAGGGCCCTGCGCGCTGCGCCACAGGGCCGGGCGGTGGTTCACGTCGAAGGAGAGGACCGGGCGCCCGGGGCCGGGTGCCGTCAGGGCGTGCATCAGGGTGCGGCAGCCGGCGGACAGTGCCGGGGTGATGCCGGACAGGTGCAGCACCCGGCCGGCCCGCACCGCCGCGAGGTCCACGGTGTCCGGGGACATCGCCGAGGCCGCCGAACCCGCCCGGTAGTACGCGACCTCGTGCGCGCCCGTGCCCCGCTCACCGGCCGTGCGGAAGTAGACGCCGGTCGGGCGGGCCGGGTCCCGGGACACGGACGAGACGTCGACGCCGTACCCGGCGATCCGCTCCAGCAGATGGTCGCCGAAGCCGTCCGCACCCACCCGGCCGACCCACCGCGCGCTGTGCCCGGCGGCGGCCAGCACGCAGGCCACGTTGGACTCGGCGCCGCCGATCGCGCGGTGGAAGGAGGGCACGTCCGCGAGGCGGCCCGGCCGGCCGGGCAGGAAGGTCACCATGGACTCGCCGAGCGCGACCACGTCCACGACATCCATGGCCACACCCTTCACGGCGTAAGCAGCGTCGTTGATGATGACTCCTGTCCGATCCCCGGGTCACGGCTCCGTTGACCCGATGTCGGCGAGATGCTAGACACCATTCAGCAACCTGCGCAATGACCGTTGCAGAGAATGCAACGGCAAGAGAGGGGCTCCATGAGCAGCGAAGCGCTCACCCGGCTGGCCGAGGAACGCGTCGACCATCGCTTCAAGGGCCTCCCGCCGGACGCCGACGGCCTCACCGTCCGCGAGCTGGCCGCCCAGCGCCGCAACCTCTTCGCCGAGTCCGACGGCTTCACCACGCCCGTCCTCGCCCTGTCCGCCGAGCGCCTGGAGCACAACCTGGCGCTCATGGAGACGTACGCCGCCCGGCACGGCCTCGCCTTCGCCCCGCACGGCAAGACCTCCATGGCACCGCAGCTCTTCCACCGCCAGATCGAGCACGGGGCGTGGGGCATCACGCTCGCCGTGCCCCATCAGGTGCGCGTGGCCCGGGCGTTCGGCATCCGGCGGGTCTTCCTCGCCAACGAGCTGGTGGACCCCTCGGCACTGCGGTGGATCGCGGCCGAACTGGCCGCGGACCCCGCCTTCCGGTTCGTCTGCTACGCCGACTCCGTGCGCGGGGTGGAGCTGATGGACGCGGCGCTCCAGGGGACCGTCCGCCCGGTCGACGTCGTCGTCGAGCTGGGGGCCGGCGACGGAGCCCGTACCGGTGTGCGCACGGAGGCGGAGGCGCTGGCCGTCGCCGAGGCCGTGGCCGGCACCCGGACACTGCGGCTCGTGGGGGTCGCGGGCTACGAGGCCCAGGTGCCCGGCGCCGATCCGGAGCTGGTGCGAGCCTGGCTGGAACGGCTGGTCGCGCTCGCCGTGGAGTTCGACAAGGCCGGGCGGTTCGCCGGGGCCGAGGAGATCGTGGTGAGCGCCGGCGGCAGCGAGTGGTTCGACGCCGTCGCCGACGTGTTCGCCCGGGTCCCCGGCCTGTCGCTGCCCGTCCTGAAGCTGCTGCGCTCCGGCGCCTACGTCTCGCACGACGACGTGCACTACCGCAGGCTCACCCCGTTCAACCGGGTACCCGAGGAGGGCGCCCTGGAGCCCGCCTTCCGGCTGTGGGCGCAGGTCGTCTCCCGCCCCTGTGCCGACCAGGCCTTCGTCAACGCGGGCAAGCGGGACGCCGCCTACGACCTGGACCTGCCCGTCGTCCAGGTGGTACGCCGGAACGGCACGGAGCACCCGGCCACCGGGATCGAGGTGACCGCCCTGTCCGACCAGCACCTGTGGCTGCGCACAGACCCGGGCGCGGACGTCGAGGTCGGCGATTGGATCGGCCTCGGGCTGTCCCACCCGTGCACGTCGTTCGACAAGTGGCAGCTGATCCCGGTGGCCGAGGCGGACGGGACGGTCGTCGACTACGTGCGTACGTTCTTCTAGGAGCCGGTGACAAGGGAGGCGGGACATGGAGGACCTGGTCGTCCGGGACGCCGACGTCGTCGACGGCAGCGGCGAGCCGTCGTACCGCGCCGATGTGGTGATCGACGGCGGGCGGATCGTCGCGATCGTCAAGGAGGCCGCGGCGGCCGGCTGCCAGCGCCCGCGCGCCATGCGGGAGCTGGACGCTGAGGGACTGGTCCTCTCCCCCGGCTTCATCGACATGCACGCCCACTCCGACCTCGCGCTGCTGCGCGACCCCGACCACAGCGCCAAGGCGGCCCAGGGGGTCACCCTTGAGGTCATCGGGCAGGACGGGTTGTCGTACGCACCGGTGGACGACCGGACGCTGGAGGAGGTGCGGCGGGCGATCACCGGGTGGAACGGGTACGGCGACGACATCGACTTCGACTGGCGGTCGGTCGGCGGGTATCTGGACCGGCTGGACCGGGGCATCGCCGTCAACGCGGCCTGTCTCGTCCCGCAGGGCACGGTCCGCGCGCTCGTCGTCGGCTGGGAGGACCGGCCGGCCACCCCCGAAGAGCTGGACCGGATGCGGCAGTTGGTGGCGGAGGGGTTGGAGCAGGGGGCGGTGGGGCTGTCGTCAGGGCTCACCTACACCCCCGGCATGTACGCCCCGGACGCCGAACTGACCGAGCTGTGCCGGGTGGTGGCGTCGTACGGCGGCTACTACTGCCCGCACCACCGCTCCTACGGCGCCGGCGCCCTGGAGGCGTACGCCGAGATGGTCGCTCTCACCCGGGCGGCCGGCTGCCCGCTGCATCTGGCCCACGCGACGATGAACTTCGGCGTGAACGAGGGCCGGGCGCCCGAGCTGCTCGCCCTGCTGGACCGGGCCCTGGACGCGGGCGCGGACATCACGCTGGACACCTACCCCTACACCCCCGGCTGCACCACGCTGGCCGCGCTGCTGCCGAGCTGGGCGAGCGAGGGCGGCCCCAGGGAGATCCTGGCCCGGCTCACCGACCCCGAGACGGCCGAGCGGATCCGGCACCACCTGGAGGTGACCGGCTCGGACGGCTGCCACGGTGTGCCCGTGGAGTGGGAGACGATCGAGATCTCCGGCGTCGCCGACCCCGCGCTCGCGGACCTCGTGGGCCGTACCGTCCGGGAGGCGGCCCGGCTGCACGGCGAGGCCCCCTGGGAGACCGCCCGCCGGGTCCTGGTCGAGGACCGGCTCGGGACGACGATCCTCCAGCACGTCGGCCACGAGGACAACGTCCGCACGATCATGCGGCACCGCACCCACACCGGCGGCTCCGACGGCATCCTCCAGGGCGACAAGCCGCACCCGCGCGCCTACGGCACCTTTCCGCGCTATCTCGGCCACTACGTACGGGAGTTGGGGGTGCTCTCCCTGGAGGAGTGCGTCGCCCGTCTCACCTCGCGGCCCGCGGCCCGGCTGCGCCTGCCGGACCGCGGGCTGGTGCGCGAGGGGTACCGGGCCGACCTGGTGCTCTTCGACCCGGAGACGGTGGCGCCCGGCGCGACCTTCGCCGAGCCCCGCAGGCTTCCCACGGGGATCCCGTACGTCCTCGTCGACGGCCGGTTCGTCATCGAGGACGGGAAGCGGACGGACGTGCTCGCGGGCCGGTCCGTCCGCCGCACCCCGGTGTGACCCAGGGGCCCTGGGCCTTACGGCTTCGGCAGGACGCAGCCGGACGCGTCGAGGTTCAGCTTGTTGCCCGTCGTGAAGCAGGCCGGGATCTGGTAGGTCTCCTCGGCGTAGTTGATGCCCTGGTGGATGGTGACGTTGCCGTTCTCGTCCACCTCGCACGGGTTGTTCTCCGTGCAGGTCTCGCCGTCCTCGTTGCCGGTGTTGTTGACGGCGACGACCTTGCCGGTGCCGGTGTCGATGACCGGGGAGCCCGAGGTACCGCCGATGGTGTTGCACGACGAGGTGTAGCGGACGGAGTCCTTCCAGGTCCAGTCGCCCTCCTTCAGCCGGTACACGAACCCGTCGATGCTGCAGCTGTAGGTCCGCTTCCAGTAGCCGGAGACGACCTTGATGGCCGTCCCGGCGGTGGGGTGGGTGTCGTTCACGGTGAGCGGGCTGATGCCGTACGCGCTCTTGATCTTCGCGTACGTGGTGGTCAGCCGGTAGATCGTGATGTCCGTGTCCGTCATGGTCGAGTACACGACCTGGTTGGCGCGCAGGGTGGCGACCTTGCTGCCGGACGAGTTCAGCAGGCCGAAGGTACGGCTGGAGGACTGGCCGGTGATGACCTGGCCGGGGTCCGGGAAACCGGTCTCCAGGCAGTGGCCGTTGGTCAGCACGAGCGCCGGGTCGGTGTCGGCCGAGTTGGGGAAGCGGATCACGGAGCCGGAGCAGTTGCTGAGCGCGACGGTGCCGGCGAAGTCCACGGTCGCCTTGGGCTTGACCGCGCTGTGCGGTGCGGCGACCGCGGGGGCGGCGCCCAGCCCGGTCAGCGCCAGGGAGGCGAGTGCGGCAAGGAGAGGCTTGTTCATGTGGGGGTCCCCTCTTACGACTTGAGCGACCGGACATCTTCCGGCCGCCCGCTCGTTTGTCATGCGCATTGTCATGGCATGCGCGGGGAGGGAACAAGAAGCCGGCTCAGGTCATAGGGGTTTCCCTGTACGAGCGACCGCGCAAAACACCGGACCGTATACGGGCCACTCTCACCCACCGGACGGTCCGACACCGCACACCGACGGCCAAGTGGCCGGGACTGCACCATCGTTGACGCGAAGGCACCGGCCCACGCCGGTCACTGGTGATGCCTCCCGCCAGCAGCCGGGGAAGCCGGAGACGGAGGCCGTCGGACTTGCGGTCGTACCGGCGGGCGTGGGCGGGAGGGCGGTCGTGGAGGTCGCGGCACCGCGCGCCGGGCGGCCAAGTGGCCAGGGCTGCAACATGGTTGACGCGAAGGCACCGGCCCACGCCGGTCACTGGTGATGTCGCCAGCCGCCGTGGCCGTGCCGCCAGCCGCCGGGGAAGCCGGAGACGGAGGCCGTCGGGCTTGCGGTCGTACCGGCGGGCGCGGGCGGGAGGGCGGCCGTGAAGGTCGCGGCGGAGGGTGGGGCGGTCGCGCCGCCGGTCGCTGACGACCGGGAGCTGCGGGCGGCCGCGGAGGCGGATGGTGCGGACGTGCCGGTGGCGGCCGTGCCCGGGGAGCCGGTGTCCGTGCGGGGGCCGGCGGTGGCGGAGTCGCCTACGGCGACACGTCCGCCGCCGGCCGGCCGGGATCCGCCCGGCGTGCCGGAGTCCGAGCCGCCCGCCACCGCGGCGATCACCGCGACCGCGCCGGCCACCCCGAGCGCCCCGGCGGCGGCCGCGACCCGCCGGCGGCCGCCCGTGCGCCGCTCGGCGCGCCGCCGCGCGGCCCGCCCCGCAGGACCTGCCGGCTCGGTCAGCGGGGGCAGCTCGCGCGTGTCGTCGTAGGCGTGCTGCCAGCCGTGGGCGGTGGCGGGGTCGGTGTACCCCTCGTAGGCCGGGGCCGGAGCCTGCGGGAGGTACACATTCGGCCGGGTGTGGGGCGCGCCCGGCTCCGGCGTGCCGTACGGCCCCGCCTCATGCTCCCGTTCGGTGGACATGACGGCGGATTCTAGGGACGCGAGGGGCTCCTGAGACAGCCCGTGGCGATATCCGGGCAAACCTCCCCGTCTCACGTGGCGGAAAACACGGCCCAGAAGGCATTACCGGGTCGTAAGCTCACGGGCATGCAGGTGATCCAGTCGACCAAGCTCGCCAACGTCTGTTACGAGATCCGGGGCCCGGTTCTCGAAGAGGCCATGCGGCTTGAGGCGGCGGGGCACCGCATCCTCAAGCTCAACACCGGCAACCCGGCCGCCTTCGGCTTCGAGTGCCCCCCGGAGATCCTGGAGGACATCCTCCGCAACGTCTCCACCGCGCACGGCTACGGCGACGCCAAGGGCCTGCTGGCCGCCCGCCGCGCGGTGGTCATGCACAACCAGACCATCGGCATCGAGACGGACGTCGAGCACGTCTTCATCGGCAACGGCGTCTCCGAGCTGATCGTGATGGCGATGCAGGGCCTGCTCGACGACGGCGACGAGGTCCTGGTCCCGGCCCCCGACTACCCGCTGTGGACGGCGGCCGTCTCCCTGTCCGGCGGTACAGCCGTGCACTACCGCTGCGACGAGCAGTCCGACTGGATGCCCGACCTCGCCGACATCGAGCGCAAGGTCACCGACCGCACCAAGGCCATCGTCATCATCAACCCGAACAACCCCACGGGCGCGGTGTACGACGAGGCGATGCTGAAGGGCCTGACCGACATCGCCCGCCGGCACAACCTGCTGGTCTGCTCCGACGAGATCTACGACAAGATCCTCTACGACGGCGCCACGCACATCCCGACCGCGAAGGTCGCCCCCGATCTGCTCACCCTCACCTTCAACGGCATGTCGAAGGCGTACCGGGTGGCCGGCTACCGGGTCGGCTGGATGTCGCTCTCCGGGCCGCGCGCGCACGCCGACTCCTACATCGAGGGCCTGACGATCCTGGCGAACATGCGCCTGTGCGCCAACATGCCGGGACAGCACGGGGTGGTCGCCGCGCTCAGCGGACGCCAGTCGATCAACGACCTGGTGCTGCCGGGCGGCCGGCTGAAGGAGCAGCTGGACACCGCGTACGAGCTGCTGACCCAGATCCCGGGCGTGAGCTGTGTACGGCCCAAGGGCGCGCTGTATCTCTTCCCGCGCCTCGACCCCCAGATGTTCAAGATCAAGGACGACCGGCAGATGGTCCTGGACCTGCTGCGCCAGGAGAAGATCATGGTCGTCCAGGGCACGGGCTTCAACTGGCCCGAGCCGGATCACTTCCGCGTGGTGACCCTGCCCTCGGTCGGCGACCTCCGGGCCGCGATCACCCGGATCGGCACCTTCCTGGACGGATACGGCCAGTCGTAGTCGACAGACTTCATTCCATGATCCGACTCAACTTTAGACGAAATCCAAGCTAGGATGGCTTCCTGTCAGAGCACAGGAGGCCATCCCCCATGTACGAACCGATCCGCACCAAGTCGGTCCACAGCACGATGGCCGGCACCGCCTCCGACTTCCCCCACCGGTCGCGCGAGGAGGAGCTGGACATCCAGCTCGCCGGCCATCTCGCGGCGTTGCTGGCGGTCACCGACGAGCTGCGCGGGCTGACTCCCTCGGTCGAGCTGGACACGGCCGCCGAGCGGCTCGCCGAACAGGTGGCCCGACTCCGGGGAGGGCGCGGCCCGCTGCGGGCGGAGCCCTCCGCCGACGGCGAGCCGCTGCCGCTGCACCGGCGTGCGCACGCCCTCGCCGGCCGGGCGCTCGTCGTCGCGGCGTCCCGCGCGGACACCTCGGCGGCGATCCTCGCGGCCGAGCGGATGGACGCGCACAGCTCCGCGCTGGCGCTCAGCGCCAGCGCCCACTGACCTCCGCCGGGGTCCCTCGATCGGCCCCGGTCCGCGTGCACCCGCAGCGACGCGCGGACCGGGAGCCACACACTGCGTTGGCCCCAGCCGCGGCGCGTTTCGCCGTAGGGGCGTGTGTCGTCCTGCGGATGCCGGCTGTTCGTGGTTGCTCGCGCAGTTCCCCGCGCCCCTCAGGGCGCTGGCGCTACCCGGTGGAGACAGGCGAAGGCCTGTCGTCGCGCTCCCGTCGGGGCGGACGGGAACGTGACGACAGGCCACGACCCCCACGCCGTTGTGCGGGCCTCGCCGGCATGTCACCACGGCCGGCCGGGACGATCGCTGGTCAGGGCACGGCGGCCGGCCGTGGAGTCTTCAACGGGCGGTTCAGCCCAGGCGCTTCACCAGCGCGTGGTACTCGTCCCACAGCTCGCTCGGGGTGTGGTCGCCGAAGGTGTTGAGGTGCTCGGGGACGAGCGCGGCCTCCTCGCGCCAGACCTCCTTGTCGACCGAGAGCAGGAAGTCCAGGTCGGAGTCGGCCAGTTCGAGGCCGTTCGTGTCCAGGGCGTCCCGGGTCGGCAGGATGCCGATCGGGGTCTCGACGCCCTCGGCCTTGCCGTCCAGCCGCTCCACGATCCACTTCAGGACGCGGGAGTTCTCGCCGAAGCCCGGCCAGACGAACTTGCCCTCGTCGTTCTTGCGGAACCAGTTCACGTAGTAGATCTTCGGCAGCTTGGCCGCGTCCGCGGACTTGCCGACCTTGATCCAGTGGGCCATGTAGTCGCCCATGTTGTAGCCGCAGAAGGGGAGCATGGCGAAGGGGTCGCGGCGCAGTTCGCCGACCTTGCCCTCGGCCGCCGCCGTCTTCTCGGAGGCCACGTTGGCGCCGAGGAAGACGCCGTGGTTCCAGTCGAAGGACTCCGTCACCAGCGGCACCGCGGTGGCGCGGCGGCCGCCGAAGAGGATCGCCGAGATCGGCACGCCCTTGGGGTCCTCCCACTCCGGCGCGATGATCGGGCACTGGGCGGCGGAGACCGTGAAGCGGGAGTTGGGATGCGCGGCGGGCTCCGAGGACTCCGGGGTCCAGTCCCGGCCCTTCCAGTCCGTCAGGTGGGCCGGAGTCTCCTCGGTCATGCCCTCCCACCACACGTCGCCGTCGTCGGTGAGCGCGACGTTGGTGAAGACGGCGTTGCCCCACAGGGTCTTCATCGCGTTGGCGTTGGTGTGCTCACCGGTGCCGGGCGCGACACCGAAGAAGCCGGCCTCGGGGTTGATGGCGTAGAGGCGGCCGTCCTCGCCGAAGCGCATCCAGGCGATGTCGTCGCCGATCGTCTCGACCGTCCAGCCGGAGACCGTGGGCTCCAGCATGGCGAGGTTGGTCTTGCCGCAGGCCGAGGGGAAGGCCGCCGCCACGTACTTCGACTCGCCCTGCGGAGGCGTGAGCTTGAGGATCAGCATGTGCTCGGCCAGCCAGCCCTCGTCACGCGCCATGACGGAGGCGATACGCAGCGCGTAGCACTTCTTGCCGAGCAGGGCGTTGCCGCCGTAGCCGGAGCCGTAGGACCAGATCTCGCGCGACTCGGGGAAGTGCGAGATGTACTTGGTGGAGTTGCACGGCCAGGGGACGTCCTGCTGGCCCTCCTCCAGCGGGGCGCCGAGGGAGTGCACGGCCTTGACGAAGAAGCCGTTGTCGCCGAGTTCGTCCAGGACGGACTGGCCCATGCGCGTCATCGTGCGCATGGAGACCGCGACGTAGGCGGAGTCTGTGATCTCCACGCCGATCGCGGACAGCGGGGAGCCGAGCGGGCCCATGCAGAACGGGACGACGTACATGGTGCGGCCCCGCATGGAGCCGCGGAACAGGCCCTTCTCGCCGCTGAAGATCTCCCGCATCTCGGCGGGGGCCTTCCAGTGGTTGGTCGGGCCCGCGTCCTTCTCCTGCTCGGAGCAGATGAAGGTCCGGTCCTCGACGCGGGCGACATCGGTCGGGTCGGAGGCGGCGTAGTAGGAGTTGGGGCGCTTGATCGGGTCGAGCTTCCTGAAGGTGCCCTTGGCTACCAGTTCTTCGGCAAGCCGCTCGTACTCGGCCTCGGAGCCGTCGCACCAGACCACGCTGTCCGGCTGGGTCAGTTCGGCGATCTCGTTGACCCACGAGATCAGTTCCTGGTGGTTGGTGGGGGGAGCCGCGATGTCGCGCGCCACGATTGCTCCTAAGTGAGGGATTTTTGCCCTTGTAAGGGATTTTTCCTTGGGGCCCCGTGGGGGCTGCGACCCGGATGCTTCGCAGTCGTCCGACTGTCTGGCGCTCATCCGGTGCCGACCGCACTCATTTGATCATCCGTCGCGAGTGCCCATATGTCCAGGGGGTGTCACAGGTGAGCGGCGTGAGGAAGGCCACGGTTTTCCGCGTCTTCCCTGCGTATCCCCGTGTTCCTTTACGTGCACGTTGAGTTCGCCTGAAGGACTTTTTGAACACAACGGCCAGGTCACCCATGAGACGATGGCCACTCCGGACCGATCCGTCGGCGAGACTGATTCGTAACTTACGGTTCCGTAGGTACGATGCGGCCCATGACTGCGTCCGCCCCCGACGCGCCCACGGACCCGCCGGCCGCCGGCCGCGGTCCCGTCGCGCTCTCCTTGCCGCATCCGGTCAAGCCCCGGCTCCGTGGCTGGCTGCACCTCGGCATGTTCCCGGCCGTGCTCATCGCAGGGCTCGTGCTCACCGCCCTCGCCGACTCCACCAGAGGCCGCGTGGCCTGCGGGATCTACGTCCTGACGGCCTGCCTGCTGTTCGGCGTCAGCGCGCTGTACCACCGGGGCAACTGGAGCCCGCGGATGGACGGCGTCCTGCGCCGCCTGGATCACGCCAACATCTTCCTGATCATCGCGGGCACATACACCCCGCTGACCCTGCTGCTCCTGCCCAGCGCGAAGGGCCAGTGGCTGCTGTGGGGCATCTGGGCCGCCGCCACGGCCGGCATCGTCTTCCGGGTCTTCTGGGTCGGCGCCCCGCGCTGGCTGTACACGCCCTGCTACATAGCGATGGGCTGGGCGGCCGTCTTCTTCCTGCCCGACTTCATGCGCACCGGCGGTATCGCGGTCCTGATCCTGGTGATCGTCGGCGGCCTGCTCTACAGCGCCGGCGGCGTGATCTACGGCATCAAGCGCCCGAACCCGTCACCGCGCTGGTTCGGCTTCCACGAGGTCTTCCACTCCTTCACGCTCGCCGCGTTCATCGTCCACTACGTCGGCATCTCCCTGGTGGCCTACCAGCACGCGTAACCCCTTTCCACCTCCCCTTCCGGCCACGGCTCCCCAGCCGTGGCCGTTTTCGTATGCCTGACACCAACTAGCGGTTGACAGTTACAGGATTTTGAGAGCTACTTTCATTTCATGGCTACTGTCACCCCTGCCGCCGAGGCGCGGCGCGACCCCCGCCGCTGGTGGGCCCTCGGGGCCCTGGTCGCGAGCATGCTGGTGCTCGCCTTCGACTCGACGATCCTCAATGTGGCCCTGCCGACCATGGCCGCACAGCTCGGCGCCACGACCGGGCAGCAGCAGTGGATGGCGGACGCGTACGTCGTCGTCTTCGCCGCGCTGATGCTCCCGGCCGGCCTGCTCGGCGACCGGTTCGGCCGGCGGCTGATGCTCATCGCCGGGCTCGCCGTCTTCCTGGGCGGCTCGGTGCTGGGCGCCCTCGCCGGCGATGTGAACGCCGTGATCGCCGCCCGTGCGGTGATGGGCGTCGGCGCCGCGCTGATCATGCCGCTGTCCCTGGCCGTGCTGCCCGCGATGTTCGGTCCGGACGAGCGCGGCAAGGCCGTCGGCATGATCTCCGCCGCCTCGGCGCTCGGCATGCCGCTCGGCCCGCTGGTCGGCGGCTGGCTGCTGAGCCACTTCTGGTGGGGCTCGGTCTTCCTGATCAACATCCCGATGGCCGCGCTCGGTATCTCCGCCTGCGTCTTCCTGCTGCCCGAGACCCGCGACCCGGCGAGCCCGAGGGTCGACCCCGTCTCCACCGCGCTCACTGCGGCCGGCCTCGGCTCCCTCATCTACGCGATCATCGAGGCCCCGGGCCGCGGCTGGGGCGACGGCCGGGTGCTGGCGATGTTCGCGGCGGCCGCCGTCCTGCTCCCCGCGCTCGTGCTGCGCGAACGCCGGATGACCCGCCCCATGCTGGACATGGGCCTGCTCGCGCACCGCGGCTTCCTGCTCAACGCCGCCGCCGCGACCCTGGTGATGTTCGTGCTGTCGGGCCTGATGTTCACCGTGCCGACCTATCTGCAGGCGGTGCTCGGGCACGACGCCTTCGGCACCGGACTGCGGCTGCTGCCGATGACCGGCGGGCTGATGATCGCCGCGAAGGGCGCTCAGGGGGCCGTCGCCCGGTTCGGGGCGCGCGCGGTGGTCAGCGCGGGCCTGGTCGTGCTCGCCTTCGCCGCCCTGCTCGGCAGCCGTACCACGGCGGACTCCGGTTACGGCTTCACCGCCCTGTGGCTGTCGCTCACCGGCCTCGGCTTCGGCTTCTCGGTCGTCCCGGCGATGGACGGCGCGCTCGGCACCCTGCCCGCCGACCGGGCCGGCAGCGGCTCCGGGCTGCTCATGACGCTCCGCCAGGTCGGCGGCGCCATCGGCATCGCCCTGCTCGGCAGCCTCCTCGCCGGCGCCTTCCGGGACCGGCTCGACGTGGCCGGGCTGCCCGGGCCCGCGGCGCACGCCGCCAAGGAGTCCGTGGTCGCCGCGCACGCGGTGGCCGCGCACACCCGCTCCGCCCGGCTGGCGGCCTCCGCCGACCTCTCGTACGTCCACGGCATGACCGTGGTCCTCATCGTGTGCGGGATCGCCTCCCTGGTGGCAGCCCTGCTCGCGGCGCTGTTCCTGCCGAACACCCCTGTCGTACGGCGCCCCGGACGGAAGGAGGCCCCGGCCGTGGCCGCCCCCGTCGCGGATGCCGGACAATGACCGCCATGACGGCCGCACACACCCCCACCACCGCTTCGAGCCACTCCCCCGCCGACCGCCCCCGCCTCGGCCTGCGGGAACGGAAGAAGATCAAGACCCGGGAGGCGATCCGTGCGGCGACGTACGCCCTGATCAAGGAGCAGGGCTACGACGCCACGACGATCGACCAGATCGCCGAGCGGGCCGAGGTGTCGCCGTCGACCGTCTTCCGGTACTTCCCGACCAAGGAGGACATCGTCCTCACGGACGAGTACGACGAGGTCATCCTGGCGGAGATCAGGCAGCGGCCCGCCGAGGAGCCCTGGCCGGACACCCTCCGCCACGTCCTGCACCGGGCCGTCGAACTCGGCACCTCGGAGGACGAGGAGGTGTCCCGGCTGCGCACCCACCTCATGGTCCAGGTCCCGGCGGTGCGCTCGCGGATGATGGAGAGCATGTCGGCCACCGGCCGTATGCTCTGCGAGGCCATAGGCGAGCGCACCGGCCGCGCCCCGGACAGCCTGGAGGTCCGGGTCTACGCCATGTCCCTGATCGGCGGCCTGATGGAGACCTCCATGTACTGGGCGGAGAACGACCACCGGGACGACTTCGGGGCCCTGATCGACCGCGCCCTGGACGTCATGCGGCACGGCCTGCCCGGCGAAAACCCCTGAGGTCCGGGCCGCCTCCCGTGCGATGCTGACGGGGTGAACGGACCCGAGATCCACGTCGAAGTCGCCCCCGCGCTCCATCTGTTCGTGCCGTCCGCCCGGCGGGCCGGCGCCACGCCGCTCGGCACGGACGGGGTCTCGACGCTCGGCCATGTCATCGAGTCCCTCGGCGTCCCGCTGACCGAGGTCGGCGCGCTGGTCGTGGACGGCCACGAGGTGCCGGTGTCGCACATCCCGAAGGCGGGCGAGACGGTGCGGGTGCGCCCCGTCGACCGCCCCCAGCAGGTCCCCGGCGCCCCGCTCCGCTTCCTCCTCGACGTCCACCTCGGCACCCTGGCCCGACGGCTGCGGCTGCTCGGCGTGGACGCGGCCTACGAGTCCACGGACATCGGCGACCCGGCGCTGGCCGCGCGCTCGGCGGCCGAGAGACGGGTCATGCTCAGCCGCGACCGGGGCCTGCTGCGCCGCCGCGAACTGTGGGCGGGCGCGTTCGTCTACAGCACCCGCCCCGACGACCAGCTGCAGGACGTCCTCGACCGCTTCGCCCCCGACCTGGCCCCCTGGACCCGCTGCACCGCCTGCAACGGCCTGCTCAGGCAAGCCACCAAGGAAGAGGTCGCCGGCCAGCTCAAGGGCGGCACCCAGCGCTCGTACGACGTCTTCGCCCAGTGCACGGGGTGCGGCCGCGCGTACTGGAAGGGCGCCCATCACGACCAGCTGGAGGCGGTCGTGGAGCGGGCGTTGAGCATGCGGGCGCAGGGGGATTGAGAAAGGGGCGAGGGGGACTGCGTGAGCGACCGCAGACGACTCGCGGCCGCCGCACGGCAGTCCCCCAAGCCGATCCTCAGCGGCGCCTGACGTCCCCCTTTCCGCACGCCACGCCGTCCCGGTCCGGGTCCAGGCCCAGGGGATCGTCGCCGCCGTTGACCTCCAGCCGGCCGTAGTGGTTCTGCCTGAGCCAGCTGCACCGGGCGGCGGTCGTCCTTCCCACCTGCGCGGGGAACACCGTCGGCACGCACACGTTGACCGAGCCGTAGTGCCGGTCGCAGCCGGAGAGGGTCGGGCTGACCTGCTGCGAGGTCCTCTTCTTGGCCGGGCCTGAGACCGTGCCCGACAGGGAGTCGGCGAAGGCGTGGATGTGTGGGGCGGCGGTCGTGGCGCTCAGGGCCGCCGGGCCCGTCAGATGCACCCACTTGGCCACCGAGGGCACCCCGTTGGCGTCGACCGCGAAGAGCATGTACCAGCCGGGCGGGGCGATGTTCGGGTTGTTGGTCACGTTCAGGTCGACGTTGTTGCCGTCCACCGACAGCGGCAGGTCGACGAACCGCTGGTTCGGGTCGGACGAATGCGTCACCGCGGCCGGCCGGATCAACTCCGCCTTGGCGATGGGGCGGTCGACCGTGATCCGCTGGGTGTCGCCGTACTTCCACTCCTGGTTGATCACCGAGGTGATCGTCGGACGCGTGCCCTTGTAGAGGTAGGGCGGGGAGTAGATCGACACGTTGTGGTTCCAGCTGCCGTTGCCCGGGTTGTCACCGGTGGCCATCACGCGGCCGTCGGGCAGCAGGAACGCCGAGGAGTGGTAGCCGCGCGACTCGGGGTCGGCGGTCACGGGGTGGAAGGTGTTGGTGCCGGGGTCGTAGATCGAGGACTCGTACACCGGGTTGGCCCGGTTGTGCAGGGCGCCGCCGGTCTCCAGCACCTTGCCGTCGGGCAGCAGCACGGTGGAGACGTACATCTTGCCCTGGTTGCCGGTCTCGGGGACCTTGCCGTTGCCGAGGTCGACCGTGCCCTGCGGGATCGGCGGGCCGGCGACGTAGGACGGGTTGGCCTGCTTGAGGTCGATCACGTCGGTGAGGCGGCCCGCGTCGGGGTTGGAGTCGATGTTGCCGCCGCCGACGGTGAGGACCTTCTGGTCCTGGGCCGGGGGCAGCAGCACGCTCGACGACTGGTCCCGCTGGTCCTTGTTCTGCAGACCGGGGATCTGCGTCACGGTGTTGGCGTTGTAGTCGTAGATCGCCGAGCCCGTGCCGGGGATGTTGTTGCCGAAGACATGGCTGCCCGTGTAGAAGAGGCGGCCGTCCTGCATCAGGACCATCGCCGGGTACAGACCCCAGAACGACCAGGTCTGGTTGACCTTCCAGGTCGGCAGCCACTGCTGGTCCTTGTCCGACCAGCGCTCGGCGGTCACCGAGCCGGTGGAGTCCTCGCGCAGCCCGCCGAAGGTGATGACGTCACCGTTGCCCAGCTCGGTCGCCGACGGATACCAGTGGCCGTCGTTGAGGTCGTTGGTCCTGGTGTAGGTCTCGGTGTTCGGGTCGAAGATGTACGAGTCCTTGAACCCCTCGTAGCCGTGGGTGCCGTTCGGGTCCGGATAGGACTTGTTGCCGCTCAGCACGAGCACCCGGCCGTCCTGGAGCTGCACATGTCCGGCGCAGAACATGTCCTTCGGCGTCGGGATGACCTTGTAGGTGCCGTTCGCCGGGTCATACACGGCCGAGGTGAACGTGCCCGCGTTGAAGGCGTCCTGGCTGTTGCCGGAACCGGCGATCAGCAGCACCTTACCGTTGCTGAGGACGACGGAGTGCATCGAGCGGACCGGGTTCTGCGTCGGCAGGACCGACCAGCTGCCGTTGGCGCACTGGTCGTCGGTGCCGGTGCACTGCGCGGGCGGGAGGACGTCCGGCACCTGGTCCATGGTGTAGTCGTCGGTGGTCGCCGAGCCGGTGCCGTAGACGGAGACGCCCCAGGTGATGCGGTCGGTGCCGGCCGGGATCGCGGGGGTGCGGACGGTGGCCTGCGTCCAGGTCGAGGCCATGTCCAGCGTCTTGACGTCGGTCCAGTACTGCCAGCCGGTCGTCGTGTCGTGCCGGAAGAGGGTGACGTTGGCGTCGGGGGTGGTGGTCTTGTACCAGAGTCCCAGGTCGTACTGCTTGCCGACGCTCACCCCCGGTGCGCAGTCCGTCGACTCGGTGAGCATCGCCTTGCGGTCGCCGTCGACCCGGCGGGTCAGCGTGACCTTCATGGCCTTGGACCCGGAGTGGGCGTCCGAGGTCGTCTCGAAGGTGAAGTCGTTGTCGCCCCAGCCGGACTTCTCCCAGCAGTACGGCATGTCGTTGGTGCCGGCCGTCTCGAAGCCGGGGTTCTTGATCAGGTTGGCGGCCTCGGCGCTCTGCGGCGCGGCGAGGAGCAGACCGGCGGTCAGGGCCCCCACCCCGAACAGCGCGGTCCGTCTGCGGTGCTTGTTCAAACGGCTCTCCTCCGGTGGGTACGTCGCGGGAGATAGACCAGCGCTTCGGTCCCGACGAAGCGCAGGACGAACGTCAGGACCAGTGCGAGCGCGGTGGCCGGCAGGGCGCCCATGCCGAACCGGCCGACGAGCAGCGCGATCAGCGGGATGCGCAGGACCAGGTCGGCGTTGGCCAGCAGCGCGAACCGGCCGAGCCGGTCCCACCAGCGGCGGTGCGCGCGCCGGTCACGGAACAGCAGCTGCTCGATGAGCAGGAAGTTCCAGGCGACGCCGAGCTGGTTGGCGAGGATCTCGGCGGGCAGGTAGTGCATCCCGAGGACGGTGAGCGCCCACAGCCCGACGAGGTTCGGCACGAACCCGCTCGCGCCGATCAGCCCGAAGCCGACCATGCGGGCGACGGGCGAGGCGGTGCGCAGCCCGGCCAGATGGCGCAGGAAGCGGAAGCCTTCTCGCGCGCTCGACTTGGACTCGCCCGCGAACCGGTCCTGGAAGACGAACGGCACCTCGGCGACCCGGCGCGGGCGGCTGCGGACGGCCAGCTCCAGGAGGATCTTGTAGCCGAGGGGCTTCAGCACGTCGGCGGTGACGGCGCTGCGCCGGATGGCGAAGAAGCCGCTCATCGGGTCGCTGATGCCGTGCAGCCGGCGCGGGAAGAGGGCCTTGGTGAGCCAGGTCGCGCCGCGCGAGACGGCCACCCGGTAGCCGCCGGCGAGCCCGGCCCGGCTGCCGCCCTCGATGTACCGGGAGGCGACGACGAGGCCGGCGCCCTCCCGCTCGCCGGTGGCCACCAACTCCGGTATCAGGGAGGGCGGATGCTGGCAGTCGCCGTCCATGACGACGATCCACTCCGAGGTCGCCGCCCGCAGCCCCTCGACGACCGCCCCGCCGAGCCCGCCGACGGGCTCCTCGCGGTGCAGCACGGCCACCGGGAACGGGCAGTCCCCGGCGGCCGCGCGGATCACCTCGGCGGTGTCGTCGGTGGAGTCGTCCACGAAGAGCACCTCGCAGGGCAGCCGCGCGGGCACCGACTCGGTGACCTGGTGGAGCAGCTGCCGGATGTTCGCGGACTCGTTGAACGTCGGTACGACGACGGTGACGGCGCCGGGTTCGGCGACTTCCACCGCCTCCAGGCCCTGCGCCTGTGCCGGCGCGGTGTACTCGCTCATCGGGCGCCTGCCGCGGCCTGGATCCGCCGGATCTCGATGCGGTCCTCTCCGGTGCCGAAGGTCGCGACCGGTGTGGAGTGCCGGATCGCCGCCTTGACGTTCGGCAGGCCCTTGGCGTCCCGGCGGACGGTCGGCGAGGCGACGACGTAGTCGATGTCCTGCCAGCCGTGCGGCATGGTCCTGCTGACGGCCGGGTCGAGGTCGGCCTTGTAGAACCAGATGGCGCCGAGTCCGGGCCGGTATCCGGCGTGCACGAGGTCCAGCCAGAGCGCGTCGTCGACGAGGACCCGGGTGTCCTTCGGATCGGTCACCTCGGTGGTCAGCCAGTGGGACGCCTGCCGGTAGGGCTTGTTGGCGTCGGCGGTGACGGCGGTGCGGTCGCCGTCGTACCAGCGCGGTACGACGTAGGCGCCGGCGGCGAGGGCGAGGACGGCGGCGAGCGCGTACCGGCCGCCGGTGACGTACCGCCGCTCGCTCTCCCCGCGCCATCTGCGCAGCACCGCGTGGGCGACGGAGGCGGCTCCTCCGGCGAGGACCAGGGCGAGGAAGGGCAGCGCGCCGATGACGTACATCGCGGGCAGATAGCCGCTGGGGCGCATGGCGACCGCGGCCAGGACGGCGACCGTCAGCGCGGGTCCGGCGAGGGCGCGGGCGGTGACCGACCAGCGCCAGGTGAGCAGCAGGAGCAGGGCTCCGGCGAGGCCGCCGAGGGGCAGCACGCGGTCGTAGTACAGCCAGGAGTGCAGGACGCCGTACGAGCCGGAGCCCTTGTCGAGGATGAATCCGGAGCCCGGCCTGGACATCTGGTACGTGATGCCGTCCCACAGGGAGACATGCCCGGCGCCGGGGAACAGCTCGCCCTTCAGCAGGGCGAACAGCGGGTAGGAGAAGCCGATCAGGGTGCAGGCGGTGACGGCTCCGGTGAGGGCGAACTTGCGGGTGTCGCGGTGGCTGTGCCGCCACATGGTGACGAACAGGGCGGGCAGGACGACGAGCATCGTCTCCTTGGTGAGCACGCCCGCGGCGGCGGCGAGGCCGGACCCGAAGTGGTGCCAGAGGTGGCGGCTGGGCGAGGCGGCGAGGCAGAACGCCAGCAGCAGCCACATCACGGCGATGTTGTCGAGGAAGATCTCCCGGCTGAGCACGACCGCGAGCGGGGAGAGCCCGAACAGGGCCATGCCGCATCCGGCGGCCCAGCGGGGCAGTGAGAGCCGGCGTCCGAGGACGTAGACGAGGACCGCGCTGACGCCGCTGACCAGCAGCATGACCAGCCGCATGGTGCCGACGGTCATGGAGCCGGGGCTGAGCGTCGAGGGGACCCAGCTGAGCAGGGCTATCTGGATCCAGCCGAGCGGCGGATGGTCGTACCAGTAGGTGTAGTGGGCGAGGCCCCGGCCCTGCTGGACGGCCCAGGCCTGGGCGAGATAGGTGCCCTCGTCGTCGCTGAGGGTCGGGTAGTCCGCGATGTTCCAGCCCTGGACGACGAGGATCGCGGTGAGCAGGGCACCGCAGAGCAGCAGGTCGGGGCGGGAGGAGCGGAGTCGCGGCAGTGGTGTTCGACTGGTCGAACGGACCGTGGGCGCAGGCGGATGCGGCGCGGGGACCTTCGCTGCGGTCACCGCGGGAAGTGTGGAGGTCACGCAGGAACGTCCTCTCGGAGGGGCTCGGCCGCGGTGAGGTGCGCGCCGACGTGCGAGGTCAACTCCCAGTCGTTGCGGCCGCGTTGCTCACGCCACACGGCACGGATCGCGGCACCGGCGAGGAGGACCTGGTAGAAGGGCCCGCCGACGACGAGCTTCACGTAGTGGTTGAGGCGGACCCGCAGGCCGTACTGCTTGCCGAAGTCGTGCAGCCCGACCACCTCGAAGACGAAGGTGACGGCGGCGGTGACCAGCGGAAGGAAGGTGAGGAAGGCGACGCCGACGGGCACGTCGAGGAAGAGCGCGACGGCCGCGTTCAGCGGGATGATGAAGCCGGAGAAGGCCTGCATGAACGGCGTCATCAGGGTGTACCGGGCCAGCAACCGCTGCCCGAATCCCGGCAATTGCTTCCAGTCCTTCTTCCGGTACACCTGCAGGAAGCCCTGGTTCCAGCGGGTGCGCTGCTTGAGCAGCGACATCAGCGAGCCGGGTGTCTCCTCGCGGGTGACCATGTCGGAGTCGTAGGCGACGACGACCTTCTTGCCGACGGACGACAGGCGGACACCCAGGTCGCAGTCCTCGGCGAGGCAGTTGGGGTCCCAGCCGTCCGCCTCCCTGAGCACGTCGGTCCGTACGAAGACGGTGTTGCCGCCGAGCGGGATGAACCCCTTCTGCGCGTGCAGGTGCAGCCGGGAGCGGAACCAGAAGAAGTACTCCAGGCAGTTGCGCAGGCTGTACCAGCTGGAGTGGAAGTTGATGAGCTGGACGCCGCCCTGGACGACGTCCGCCTCGGTGGTGCGGAAGGCGTGGTCGACGTGGGCGAGCAGCTCCGGGTGGACCTGGTCCTCGGCGTCGAAGACCCCGACGACGTCGCCGCGGCAGTGCGGCAGCGCCGTGTTCATGGCCTTGGGCTTGTTCTTCTTCTCGTGCGTGTCGACGACGACCCGGACGCGCTGGTCACGGGCGGCGGCCTGCTCGGCGACCTCCGTGGTCTCGGGGTCGTCGTGCCCGACGATCACGATGATCTCGAAGTCGGTGTGCGTGGATTCCAGCAGCCGCTGGATGGTGTGGTCCAGCACCGCCTGCTCGTGGCGGGCCGGCAACAGCAGTGAGAACGACAGGTGTTCGCCGCCGTCCGGCCTGCCGAACCGGGTGGAGGCCAGCACCTCGGGCGTGCGCCACGCGTGCATCTGCCACCACAGGGTGAAGGCCGCGATCCAGAAAAGGGCAAGCGAGACGGCGGCGATGAAGACAGACGTGAGCAAAAAGATCCCCCCAGATCCCCTGTAACCCCCTGTGCGCACGACGGTTGGTCATCAGTGGGTCACCCGTCGTGTCGCTGTGGAGAGCGTAGGGGGGATCTGTGAAGTGTGGGAGCTCTTCCGATAAATAGCTTGTTTCGGAACGGTGGCACAGGAAGGGATAGGAAGCGGTATCTATCCGAACACCTGGCCAGTTCCGGACAGTTCACCCCCTCCCTTGCGGCCCGCGTTTACGCAGCTCAGCGGCTGTTGAGCACGGCCCTCAGCCGTTCCGGATCGGTCGTCGGCGCATCGCAGGTGAAGTTTCGGCAGACGTACGCCGCCGGTTCGCCGGCCACGAGCGGCCGCTCCGCGAGAAGCGGGAACTCGTCGCTCTCCGCAGCGCCGACGGCGACGACGGCGCCCGGGGCGGTGCCCAGAAGTGCCGTACGGTGCAGGGCCGTTGTCCGCTCGTCCGCGAGGCCGGGTCCTACGACGGCGACCTCCTTCGGCCCGTCGAGCAGGGCCTCGGCGACGGCGAGACCCCAGCCGATGAACCGGGGCACGCGCGGCCCGAGGGTCTTCACGACGCCCAACGCCCGCTCGGCGGCGGTCCGGTGCGGCTCGGATCCGGTGTGTGCGGCGTAGCCGAGCAGCGCACCGGCCGCGGCGGTCCAGCCGGAGGGGGTGGCGTTGTCGGTGGGGTCCTGCGGCCGGCGGATGAGCCGTTCGGCGTCGGAGGCGGTGTCGTAGAGGGCGCCGTTCTCGGGGTCGGTGAAGCGGTCGAGCACATGGCCGAGAAGCAGCCCGGCGAATTCCAGCCAGACGCCCTCCCCCGTCACGGACGCGAGGGCGAGAAAACCCTCGGCGACATCGGCGTAGTCCTCCAGGACCCCGGCGTTGGGGCCGACGCGGCCGTCCTTGCTGGTGCGGGAGAGCCGGGCGTGGTCGTCGAGGTGCACGCGGACGACGAGGTCGGCGGCGCCGAGCGCGGCCTCGATGAGATCGGGCCGGTCGAAGTAGGCGCCGGTCTCGGCGAGCGCGGCGATCGCCAGGCCGTTCCAGGCTGCGACGATCTTGTCGTCCCGGCCAGGTGCGGGGCGCTCCGCCCGGGCGGCGAGCAGCCGCTCCCTGACCGAGGCGATCTTCTCGGCGTCGAAAAGGGTGTCCTGCTGGGGCAGTTGAAGGACGGACTGCCCGTGCTCGAAGGTGCCCTCGTCGGTCACGCCGTAGTACCGGGCGGCGAGTTCGCCGTCCGCCTCACCGAGGACGGCGCGCAGCTGCTCGGGAGTCCACGCGTAGTACGCGCCCTCGACGTGCCGTCCGCTGCCGCCCTCCCGTCTCCCACCACCACCCTTCTGAAGACGCGCTTCGCGCGGCACCTCCTCTTCGCTGTCGGCGTCGAGCGCCGAGGCGAACCCGCCCTGCTCGGTGCGCAGTTCACGGACGACGAAGTCTGCGGTCTCCAGGGCGACACGCCGGGCGAGGTCCGATCCGGTGGCCCGCCAGAGATGGGCGTACACGCGGCAGAGCAGCGCGTTGTCGTACAGCATCTTCTCGAAATGGGGCACGACCCAGTCACGGTCGACGGAGTACCGGGCGAACCCGCCGCCCAGCTGGTCGTAGATCCCTCCCCGGGCCATCCGCTCGCAGGTGTCCTGGGCCATCTGCAGCGCGCCCTCGGCGCCGGTGCGCGCGTGGTGCCGCAGCAGGAACTCCAGCACCATGGACGGCGGGAACTTCGGCGCCCCGCCGAATCCGCCGCGCTGCGGGTCGTACTCACGGGTCAGTCCGAGCAGCGCCTGCGCCAGCTCCGGTTCGCCGGGGGCCCGGTCGTCCTGCTGGCTGATCTCCCGCTGGGCGAGGTCGCGCACGATCTTCCCGGCGACCTCGGCGACCTCGTCCCGACGGGTGGTCCAGGCCTGCCGCACACCCTCCAGCACCTGCCGGAAGGAGGGCATACCGTGCCGTGGCGCGGGCGGGAAATAGGTCCCGAAGTAGAAGGGCTCGGCGTCCGGGGTCAGGAAGACGGTCATCGGCCAGCCGCCCTGCCCGGTCGCGGCCTGCACCGCCTCCATGTAGACGGCGTCGACGTCCGGGCGTTCCTCGCGGTCGACCTTGATGCTGACGAAGTGCTCGTTGAGGTAGTCGGCGGTGGCCCGGTCCTCGAAGGACTCGTGCGCCATGACATGACACCAGTGAATCGGTAGAAGCATAAGTGGCAGGACGCATAGCCCACACTCAAGAGGATGGGTACGTCCCGCCGCTTCGCTTCTGTCATCGCCTCCTCTCCCCATGGCCACCAGTCCACTGGATTGGAGGCGTGCTGGAGCAGATAAGGCGACTGGGAGTTGGCCAGTCGGTTCATATCGGCATCGTCGCACGATCCGGTGCGTCCGGCCCTGCAATCGGGGGCCGGACCCGGGAGCAGTCGGATGCACGCGGAACGTGATCAAGAAGATGCGTGCCCCCCGCCCCGGCGGAGGAGCCGGGCTCCGCCTCCGCCCCGGCGCGCCCTACTTGATCGCGTACTCGCGCTTCCTTACATGACGAGGAGCCCCGACTCCATGGCCCGAACAACCGCAAGAGTCCGATTTGGGCAGTTGAGCTTGGCCAAAATGATGCCGACCGCGCGTTTGACTCCATGCTCAGAGATGCTCAGCGACCGAGCAACTTGTCGGTTGCTCAGCCCCTCGGCGATCAGGCGCAGCACTTGGTGTTCACGTCCCGTCAACGCAATCATCGACGCGCGCTTCGAGGTGGTGTCGTCACCGGCTCGGTCGGGCGCCGTCACGGATCGTCGCGCCAGGGCCGCCGACACATGAAATCGTCCGTCCTTCACGTCGACGATCGCTTCGCGCAGTGTCTCAGGGCGGAGATCTGCCCAGTCCAGGAAACCGTTTGCATGATCGGCCCAGGACTGCTCGACGACGTCTGCCGAATCCACCAGGATCAGTACATTTATGTTCTGGGTGCGCAGCTTTTCAGCGATCTCGTCAGGTACAGATCCCAAAGCATTGCTGTCCGAAATGACCAGCTGGCCGTCGCAGAACACCGAGAGATCTTCGACATCCGTGATGGATTGCACTCTCAACTGACTGTCGAGCGAACGCAGCATTCCCTTGATACTGTATCGCCGAATATCGTCTTCGATCATCAGCGCTATCTCGGTCTGCAACAGGGATCGTCCAGCCCGCAGGAAAGCTCGTCTGCCAGATATATCGGGCGTCAAGTAGTCTATTTGACTGCTATAGTTTTCGTGATTTCCGCCGCTCGAAATCGGTTGCCATGTCAGCCTGCTTTTCACGCTACTCATATCAGCGATCCCCCGTCAGCCGTACCGGCGATCCCTCGTTTTCTCACGCTAAATCTGGAAGGTTCGCCCTTCGGCAGATGAGGATGGCACGGAGCGTCGGGAACTGTCCACCGCGAACCAGCCACCGCGTGATGGGCTGCCATAGGGCGGAGAATAGGGAAGAGGTGCCTGCTGACCTGCGAGGTAGGAGTTCCTGCGCTTCCACCACGCTCGATCGATAAAGCATCTCTCAAGTGAAAGTCAGGCACAGGACCACGGAACTTTTTGCCGCGTTCGATGACCCCGGCCTGATCGCGCAAAAACTCGTCGGCGGCGAACAGCCCCGTGCGCGCGGGCCGGTGTCCATGCCGCGTCGGGTGCGCCCGCGCCGACGGCGCGGGCGCCGAGCCGTCAGGCGGGCTGGACGGTGATGGTGCAGAGGCGCTTGGTGGCCCGGGTCAGGGCTACGTACAAGTCCCTTTCCCCACCGGGGCGGTTCGTGATGATTTCCTCGGGGTTCATGACGACGACCCCGTCGAATTCCAGGCCGCGTGCTTCGGACGCCGGCACGATGCGTGCGTGCTGAGCGACGCCCTGGGCCGTCAGCTCGCTCACCCTGGTGTCCGCGCAGATCACTCCCAGAAGCTCGCCCGGATGCGCGGTGCTCTGGGCGCGGAGTTCCTGAACGACGGCGGTGACCAACCCGTCCGGAGCTGTGGTCACGGTGCGAGGGATCTCACCGCTTCGCAGTGACCGCGTGGGCTTCTGGTCCGGAGCGATCCGCGTGAGCAGATCCCGGACGCTCTCCAGGATCTCTTGCGTGGTGCGGTAGCTGACGGTCAGCTCGTGCAGTTTGAACCGCAGTCCGACGTGCGGGCTCAGTGCTTCCTTCCAGTCGCGTGCTGTCGCGACCGGGCCTGCCTGGGCGAAGTCACCCACCAGCGTCATCGACCTCGACGGGCAGCGGCGGACGATCATCCGCCACTGCATGGCGGTCAGTTCCTGCGCCTCGTCGACGACCACGTGCCCGTACGTCCGCTCGGGGGGGCCGTCGACCAGGCTCGTCGCCTCGTCCAGCAACGGCACGTCGGCGTCGGTCCACGGGTCGTCCGGACCGCGCAGCAGAAGGGACCGCTCCTGCGCGGTCAGGCGGGGCAGGCGCTCGGCCAGAACCTCGGTGTCCGTCAGGAGCGCCTTCACGAGGTCACCGGGTAGCAGTCGCGGCCACAACACCTCGACCGCTCGGTCGACGGCGGCGTCGTCGAGGAGATCGGCTCGGATGGCGTCCAGGTCCAGCTCGTGGACCGGACCTGAGTCGGCCGCGCCTTCGACGCGGCGCTGGGCGACTCCCGTGAACCGGTCGAGGTTGATGCCCGTCATCATTTCGGCATCGGCGTCGATCTGCTCCAGGATGTCGCCCATGTCTCGTTGCATCGCGTCGGTGACGGCGTCGACCAAGAGCTCTTTGAACACCTGGCGCGCGGGGTTGTGCCCCTGTACGGCTGCCACGGCGGCGTCGCGTGCCGCGGCGACTTCCTCGCCGGGGAGGTGAACCAGATCCTGTCCGACCCGCACCGTGAAGTCACCGGCGGGGGCTTGGTGGACGCGCAGCAGGCCGGCCAGGGCGTCGGCGAGGTCGGAGCTGCCCTTGAGTCGCGCCGTGTCGAACGGGCCCACCGTGTCCACCGACACTCCGGCCAGTTCCCGGCAGGTCGCCAGAACGACGTCGTTCTCTCCGAGCGAGGGAAGGACCTGGGAGATGTAGTCGAGGAACCGGGCGTTCGGGCCCACCACCAGGACACCCTCCTCCGCGGCGCGCGGGAACGCGTACAGGACGTAGGCCGCCCGGTGCAGGGCGACCACCGTCTTGCCGGTGCCGGGCCCACCCTGCACCACGGTCACCTTACGGTGGGCGGAGCGGACGATCTCGTCCTGCTCGGCCTGCAGCGTCGCGACGGCCGCGTGCATCCTGCCCGTACGCCGTGCCGACAGAGCCTCGGTCAACGGGCCGTCCCCCACGACGTCCTCGTCGGTCGGGGCGGTCCCGTCCAGCAGTTCGTCGCTCACCGAGACGACCGTGCGCTCCTCGAGGCGCAGGTGCCGACGGCGCCGCAGGTCCATCGGGTGGACCGGTGTCGCCTCGTAGAAGGGTCGCGCCGCGTTCGCGCGCCAGTCCACGAGCAGGGGCAGTTCGTCCTCCTCCGTCTGCAGTCCGATCCGCCCGATGCGCAGGGCCGTGCCGTCCGTCCAGTCGATGCGCCCGAAGACCAGCCCCTTTTCGGCGCCTTCCAGCCGGCCGATTTCCTTGGTCAGACGCTCGGCGGCGATTTCTCTCTCGTATGCCTCACCCGCGCTGTCCGCCTTGGCCTTCAGCACACTCGCTCGATTTGCTCGCGCCTCCGAAAGCCGCTCGGTGAGCAACTCGTACAAGGAGGAAACATAATCCTGCTCCGATTCGACCGCACGCACAGCGGGATCAGTGATGTTCGACAACAGGGGTCTCCTTGACCTACTTGGTGAAATGTGCCGCTGCCGCCAAGCGCACCGTCCGGCCGACGGCAGGCAGCTGGAGGTCATCGCCATATGTGCTCAATGCCAGGGCCAGGTCAGGAGCTGCGGGCCTCTGCGTAGTCCGGCTCCGGGGCCGGAACATTCTTCTTTCCGGCAGAAGGCGAAGGCAGGGTGATCAGCAGCACAGCTGCTCCGAGGAGTGCGATGGCCGCGATCCAGCCCGCACCGACGTGCATGGCATGGATGAACGCATCATCAGCAGCCTGAGCAAGAGAGGGCCGGTGGATGGCGGTGGCGACGTGGCGGGCCTGTTCGGCGGAGACTCGCGCCTGGTCCCGCACCGGACCGGATGCACCCTCCAGCGAAGGTTCGATCGCATTTCGGTACGTGATCGACATGATCGTGCCGCCTACGGCGATACCGATCACACTGCCGGTCTGTCGCACGGTGTTGGTGACGGCCGATCCCGCACCGGCCTGTTCCAACGGCAGGTCGCTGACCAATGCGGCCGTGACGGGGCCGATCACCATGCCGACCGAAAGACCCTGTACCAACAACAGGATCTCGATCCAGACGAGGGGAGTCTGGAGTCCGAGGAACCCGTACCCGCCCATGGTCAGCGCGGCCATGGCCAGCGGCGGCACGGTGACAAGGCGTAGCGGCAGGCGGCGAACCAGGCGCGAGGCAAGGGGCGCCCCCGCGAGCGCGCCGAGTGCGGTCGGGATGTTGGCCAAACCCGCCTTCATCGGCGAAAATCCGAGCGCGCCCTGCAGGTAGAAGGCGTTGTAGAAGGTGATGGCGGCCACGCCGAAGAGCAGCAGCCCGAGCGCCACATTGCCGCCACCGAATGTGCGTTGCGCGAACAGTCGCGGATCAAAGCTGGGCACCTTGAGGCGCAGTTCGACGAGTACGAAGACGGCCAGCAGAACCAGACCGACAACGATCGGCACCCAGACGTCGGTACGACTCCACGCCGCCACCTGCCCCGCCCGGATCAGCCCGTAGGCCAACGCCACGAGCCCACTGATCGACAGCAGCATTCCAGCGGGATCCAGTGGGCGCGGAGTGGGGCTGCGGAAATTCGGAACCAGCATGGCAAGCCCGACCAACGCCAATGCCGCGACCGGAACATTGATCAGAAATACCGAGCCCCACCAGAAATGAGCGAGCAGGAACCCCGCCAGCACCGGTCCGGCAGCCATTCCGACACCGGCCGACGTCGAGAAAATGCCGATCGCGGCAGCCCGTGCGGGGCCGGTGAAGGTCCACATGAGGATGGCCATCATGGCGGGCGTGATCAGCGCGCTGCCCACCCCCATCGCAGCTCGAGCTGCAATCAGCTGGCCCGCATCGCCTGCGTACGCCGCACACAGCGAGGACCCGGCGAAGATCACCAACCCACTGGAGAACACAGTCCGGTGACCGAACCGGTCGCCCAGTGCGCCTGCGGTGAACATCAATGTGGCGAAGGCCAGAGTGTACGCACCGGTCGCCCATTGCAGCTGACCGGGATCGGCCCCCAGTCCACGGACCGGGTCCGCAAGGGTCTCCAGCGTATTGCTCAGGACGGTGTTTTCTATCCAAATCAGCAGTGAACACAGCATAAGAATGGCGAGAATCAACTGCTGCCTGGATTTCGGCAACGCTAGAGGCGCGGTCATGAACACCTTCCGATATCGCTGGGCGGGAACTTGACCGACTGAAATATAAGCAGACGCCACACCGCTGTCAAGCTTGGATTTTCTCGCCGAAACCATTGCGGCCGGACGCACTGTATGCCTCTGCCGGATTTGCGGACTGAGTAGTTTTGTGCCTCTGAAGGAATTGAGAATTGCTGGATTTTCACTTGAGGAATGGTTGCGGCTGAACGGATTTCATGTCTCCAGTGCTCTTGGAGCCGTCGAGGGACCTCGACGGCTCCAAGAGGCCAGGGTTCGGATATCAGTGGCCGCTGAGCGAATCGAGCCAGCGCCGGAGGTGCGCGGCGGTCTCTGCCACCTGCTCCTCGATGATCGAGAAGTGATCTGCCTCGATGTACTCGGCCGGTCCACGGTGTTGCCAGTCGGGGACGGGGTCGACGTCCCCGAAGCCGCTCAGTGTCACGGTGGCCCGCAGATTCAGCGTCGGCGCGGCGATCGGCTTGAACTCCCGCTCGGGATATATCCGCACATAGCCGCCCATGGAGACCAGGCCATGGTCGTCGACGGGGGTCAGTGCGTTGTCCCGGGACAGGATCTGCCCCAGCGCGTCGGTGAGCACGAGGCGGTTGAGTTCGTGCTCGTCCGGGGAGTAGGTGTCGACCATCGCGACGCCCACGAGCTCGCGGCCGTCGTCTTCGAGCCGCCGGGCGACCGCATGGGCGAGCGCACCACCGGCCGAATAACCGACGAGCGCCACCGGCCCTCGCTCGAGTTCCGGCGCGACGGCCGCGGCGAGGCTCTCGATCGCCGCCGCCCATGTCGCCGGCAGGTCGTCGCCCGCGCGCATGCCGGGCAGCCGCAACGCGCTGACCTGCCGCTCGCCGCCCAGTTCGCGGGCCAGGCGGGCGAACTGGTGGGAGCCCGATCCCGCCAGGAACGAGGGAACGCAGATCAGTGCCGGCGCCGCGGCGCCGCGCGCCAGGAGCTGCACAGCCGGGCGCTGTGCGGCAGCCTCGTCGGCGGAGTACGTGGTCATCAGAGCCGAGCTCGCGGTCAGCAGGGGCATCGCCCCTGCCAGCTCACCGCGGCGATGCGCCGCCGACACCAGGTCGGTGATCGTGCCGCGCACGCCGGCCGGTGCCTGCTCGACCACGCCGGTGTCGGATTCCTCTTCCTCGAACCGCGATCCCACCAGTTTCGCCACATCGGAGGCGGTCGGGTGGTCGAAGATCAGCGTCGACGGCAGCGTCAGCCCGGTCAGCTGTGCGAGCCGGTTCCGGAATTCGACGGCGCCGAGGGAGTCGAAACCCAGCTCGGTGAACGGCGCGTTCGGGTCGATCGCGTCGCCGGACAGGTGGCCGAGGACCGCCGAGGCGGCGTTGCGCACCTCTCGCAGGATCACAGCGTCACGGTCGGCGTCGGGCAGTGCGGCCAGCTGCCGCGCAAGGCTGACACCGGCACTCGCGGCGGCCGGGGGAACCCGGATCATGCCGCGCAGTACCGCGGGGAGCGTGCCGCCGCGCGCCAGGTCGGTGAGCGCCGCCGTGTCCAGCAGTGCCGTCGTCGGTGTCGCCCGATCGCTCGCGAGTGCGTTGTCGAACAGCGCCATCCCGGAATCCGGGTCGATCGGGAGCAGGCCCAGCCTGGCCCGGATCTGGCGGGCGTACTGCTCGGCACCGTCCCCGCTGAGCACCCCTGCCATGCCGACGGTCCACAGTCCCCAGGCCAGTGAGTGCGCGGGCAGGCCCGCGCTGCGCCGCAGGCGTGCCAGCGCGTCCAGCGCGCTGTTCGCGGCGGCGTAGTTGCCCTGTCCTTGTCCGCCGAGCAGCGGCGCCGCGGACGAGAACAGCACGAACGCCGACAGATCCAGGTCGCGGGTCAGCTCGTGCAGGTGCAGTGCCGCATCGACTTTCGGTGCCAGCACCCGTGTCGTCTGCGCGGCGGTCAGGGTGTCGAGCGTGCCGTCGTCCAGGACGCCCGCCGCATGGATGACGGCGGTCAGCGGGGCGTCGGTGTCGATGTCCGCCAGCAGGGCCTGGACCGCGGTGCGTTCGGTGACGTCGCACGCCACGACCCGGACGTGGGCGCCGAGGTCGGTCAGCTCGGCGGCCAGTTCGGCGGCGCCGTCCGCGGCGGCACCGCGCCGCGATACCAGCAGCAGCCGTCGTGCGCCGTGCGCCGCGACCAGATGCCGGGCGACGATCGCGCCGATGCCGCCGGTGCCGCCGGTGATGAGCACGGTGCCGTGGTCGAACGACAAGGGCGCGCCCGGTTCGGTGGCGGGCAGCGGCTGCAGTCGCGGTGCCAGGAGCCGGCCTTCGCGTACGACCGTGTGCGGTTCGTCCTGGGCCACGGCTTCGGCGAGCGACGTGATCGGCAGGGCGTCGCCGTCGTGGTCGATGAGCAGGAACCGGCCCGGGTGCTCGGACTGTGCGCTGCGCACCAGGCCCGCCACGGCGGCTCCGACCAGATCGGGTTCCTCGCCGGGCAGTCCGGCGGCCGTGCGCGTCACGATCGCGAGCCGGCCGGGGTGATCGGCGCCCATCCAGCCCTGCAGCAGTGCGAGCGTCGTCAGCACGCCGGCGTGAACGTCCGCCGCGCCGGCACCGGTTCCGCGGGGCGCCGACCACACCACCGTGTCGGGAACGTCCTGCAGCACGGTGAGTTCCGCGAGATCGACACAGGATGTCAGGGGCTCAGGGGCCTCGACGGTCGCCGGGTCGCCGAGCACGACGATGCGCCCGGCGTCCGCCTTGGAGACGGCGGGTACGGCGACCCACTCCAGGTCGAACAGCGGTGCCGCGCCGCGCAGCTGGGCCAGCGCCTGCTGGTCGATCGGGCGGGCCCGCACCGACTCCATGCTCAGCACGAGGGCACCGGTCGCGTCGACCGCGTCCACGCGCAAGGTGTTCGGTGCGATGCGGGCGATGCGGACGCGCAAGGCACCCACGCCGGACTGTGCCAGCTGGACACCGTCGAAGGCGAAGGGCAGTGGCACCCGGCCGTCGGACCCGCCCTCGGTGAGATGGCCGACAGCCGCGTGGAACACCGCGTCCAGCAGCGCGGGATGCAGTCCGAAGGCCGTGGCGCGCTCCGCGGTGTCGGTGTCGAGCGCCAGGTCGACGAAGACTTCCTCCCCACGCGACCACGCGGCGCGAACACCCTGGAACACCGGGCCGTACCCGAAGCCGAGGTCGCCGAGCGCGCGGTACACCTGCTGCCCGTCGACCGGATCGCCCGCGACCGGAGGCCACACCTGGGACCAGTCCGGCGCCGCGGCCGGCACGGCGGGCGTGAGCAGGCCACGGGCATGCAGCACCCAGGCGTCGGCGGCGCGGGCGTGGACGGCCACGGTCCGGTGCCCCTCGGCGTCGGGTTCGCCCACGGCGAGCTGAATGTCCGCGGCACCGTCGGTCGTGAGCGTCAGCGGCGCCTCCAGCACCAGTTCCGCCAGGCGCGGCACGCCGAGCCGGGCTCCGGCGGCCAGAGCCAGTTCCACGAATCCGGTACCTGGCATCACGACAGCGCCGAAGACGGCGTGGTCGGCGAGCCATGGGTGCGTGCGCAGCGAGAGCCTGCCGGTGAACAGCCACTCGTCCTTGCCGGCGAGCTGCACCTGGGCGTGCAGCAGCGGATGGTCGGCGGAGTCGGCACCGGCGAGCGGCGCGGCGGCCTCCGCGGGCAGGAGCCAGAATCGTTCGTGCTGGAAGGGATAGGTGGGCAAGGTGATCCGCGCCTGCGGTCGAGCGCCGAAGTAGGCCGCCCACCGTACCGGCCGGCCCGCGCAGTGCGCGGTGGCCAGCGCGGCGACCAGCTGCTCGGGTTCGGCGACCGTGCGACGGGATCCCGCGACCACCGATGCGCGCGCTGCGGGGTCTGTCGCCACAGTGGCGCGGGTCATGGTCGTCAGCACCGCGTCCGGGCCCAGCTCGACGAACAGGCCCACACCCGAATCGAGCAGTGACCGCACCGCCGGGGCGAAGCGCACCGCCTCGCGCACCTGCCGTACCCAGTACTCGGGCGTACCCACCGAATCGCCTGCGAACGCGCCGGAAACCGTGGAACACAGAGGTATGCGTGGCTCGTGGTACGTCAGGCCCGCGGCGATCTGCGCGAAGTCGGTCAGCATCGGGTCCATCAGGGCGGAGTGGAACGCGTGGCTCACCCGCAGCCGGCTGGTCTTGACGCCCTCGGCCACCAGCCTCGACTCGAGCGCCGATACCGCCTCGGTGTTTCCGGAGAAGACCACCGCGTCGGGGGCGTTCACAGCGGCCAGCGAGACCGCGCCGGCCGCCGGATCGGCATCGGCCGCCGCCAGCAGCTCCAGGGCCCGCTCCTCCGGCACCGCGGCGGCCAGCATGCCCCCGCCCGCCGGCAGCGCCCCCATCAGTCGGCCCCGGGCCGCAACGAGTCTGCACGCATCGGACAGCGACCACACACCGGCCACGTACGCCGCGGCCAGCTCGCCGATCGAATGCCCGGCCAGCACGTCCGGCGTCACGCCCAACGACTCGACGAGGCGGTACATCGCCACCTCGAACGCGAACAGCGCGGGCTGGGCGTACTCGGTGCGGTCCAGCAGGGCCGCCTCGGCAGTCGCGCCGAACATCACATCCCGCAGCGAATGCTCCAGGTGTGCGTCGAATTCCGCGCACACCTCGTCGAGCGCGGCGGCGAAAGCCGGGAACGCCCGGTACAGTCCAGCGCCCATCCCGGTCCGCTGCGCGCCCTGACCGGTGAACAGGAACGCTGTGGTGCCCGTCTGACCGATGCCGTCGGCGATGCCCGGTCCTGGCTCGCCGGCTGCCAGGCGTGCCAAGGCCGCCAGCAGCGTCTCCCGGTCCGCGCCCACGACGGCGGCGCGCTGCTCCAGCTGCGCGCGGTGCAGCGCCAGCGTCGCCGCGACGTCGGTCAGGTCCAGCTCCGGACGTTCGCGCAGCGCGTCGTACAGACGGCGCGCCTGGCTCCGCAGCGCGTCGGTCGTCCGCGCGGACAGCAGCAGCGGCAAGGCCGCCGGGCGCGGTGGATCGACCGGCCGCGGCGCGGCCGCGGGCGCCTCTTCGAGGATCACGTGCGCGTTGGTCCCGCTGAGCCCGAACGACGACACTCCCGCCCGGCGCGGACGCTCCCCGACCGGCCACGGCTCGGCCTCGGTCAGGATCCGTACCGCGCCCTGCGACCACTCCACGTGCGGCGACGGCGCGTCGACGTGCAGGGTGGGCGGCAACACCTCGTGCCGCAGCGCCTGCACCATCTTGATCACACCGCCGACACCGGCAGCCGCCTGCGTGTGCCCGATGTTCGACTTCAACGACCCGATCCGCAGCGGCTCGGCGCGGTCCTGTCCGTAGGCGTTGATCAGCGCCTGCGCCTCGATCGGGTCGCCGAGCGTGGTGCCGGTGCCGTGCGCCTCCACCGCGTCCACCTCGGCCGCGGTCACCCCTGCGTTGACCAGTGCCTGCGCGATCACCCGCTCCTGGGACGGACCGTTCGGTGCGGTCAAGCCGTTGCTCGCACCGTCCTGGTTGATGGCGCTGCCGCGGATCACGGCCAGCACCGGGCGCCCGTTGCGCTGCGCGTCGGACAACCGCTCAAGGGCGAGCATGCCGACGCCCTCGGCCCACGAGACACCGTCCGCAGCATTCGAGAACGCCTTGCAGCGCCCGTCCGGTGACAGCGCCCGCTGCCGGGAGAACTCCACGAACAGCAGCGGAGTCGACATGACCGTCACCCCGCCGACCAGGACCAGCGACGTCTCCCCGGCGCGCAGTGCCTGCACCGCCAGGTGCAAGGCCACCAGCGACGACGAACATGCCGTGTCCACCGTCACCGCGGGTCCTTCCAGACCCAGGGCGTAGGACACCCGGCCGGAGACGACGCTGCCGCCCGATCCGGTCGCCAGGTAGCCTTCCGCGGCACCGTCGGCGGCCTCGCGCGCCACGTAGCCGTAGTCCTGGTACATGACGCCCGCGTACATTCCGGTGTCGCTGCCCCGCAGTGAGGTCGGATCGATACCGGCGTCTTCGAGCGCTTCCCAGGACGCCTCGAGCATCAACCGCTGCTGCGGGTCCATCGCCGCGGCCTCACGGGGTCCGATTCCGAAGAAGGCGGCATCGAAGTCACCTGCGGCACGCAGGAATCCGCCTTCTCGGGTGTAGATCCTGCCAGGCTTGCCGGGGTCGGCGTCGTACAGGTGGTCGAGGTCCCAGCCGCGATCGCCCGGGATCGGGGTGATCGCGTCGACGCGCCCGTCGATCAGGTCCCAGAGCTGGTCGGGATTCTCGACGCCGCCGGGATACCGGCAGCTCATACCGACGATCGCGATCGGCTCGTCGGCCCTGGTCCTGGTACTGGTCGAGGCGGGGCGCGGTCGCGTCGGCGCCGAACCGTCGACCCGGGTACGCAGGAAGCCCGCGACGGCGGCGGCGGTCGGATAGTCGAACACCAGCGTGGACGGAAGCTGGACACCTGTGGCTGCGGTCACCCGGTTGCGGAACTCGACTCCGCCGAGCGAGTCGAGGCCCAGTGCCGTGAACGGTGTCTCGGGGTCGATGGCGTCGGCCGACTCGTGGCCGAGGACCGCGGCGGCGATCGCGCGGACCTCGTTGCGGATCAGCGCCTCCCACTGCTCGGCGGGGGCGTCGAGCAACCGCTGGCGCAACGGGCTGTCGGCGATCTGGCCGCGCGGCGGTACGTGAATCAGGCCGCGCAGCACCGCGGGCAGCGTGCCGAGCCGGCCCAGCGCGGTGAGGGCGGGTGTGTCGAGCAGCGCGGTCATCAGCATCGGTTCGCCGGTGGTCAACGCATGGTCGAACATCTGCATGCCCGTGTCCGGCTCGATCGGGGACAGACCCAGACGCGTGCGGATCTGACGCGCCAGGTGCTCGCCGCCCGCGTCGTTCAACGCCTCGGCCATGCCGCGCTTCCACAGCCCCCAGGCCAGCGAATGCGCGGGCAGACCGGCGCCGCGCCGCGCCTGGGCGAGCGCGTCCAGCGCCGCGTTCGCGGCCGCGTAGTTGCCCTGGCCCTGCCCACCGAGCAGCGGCCCGGCGGAGGAGAACAGCACGAACGCCGACAGGTCCAGGTCGCGGGTGAGTTCGTGCAGATGCCAGGCGGCATCGACCTTCGGGGCGAGCACCCGATCCACCTGCTCGGCGGTCAGGGTCTCGATGGTGCCGTCGTCGGCCACGCCCGCGGTGTGCACGACGGCGGTCACGGGTTCGTGCGCCGGTACGGATTCCAGCAGTGCCGCGACCTCGGCGCGATCGCTGACATCGCACGCGGCGACGCGTACGTCGGCGCCCAGCGCGGTCAGCTCGGTGACCAGCTCCGCGACACCCGGCGCGGCCAAGCCGCGGCGCGAGGCGAGCAACAGGCTGCGCACCCCGTGCCGGGTGACCAGATGGCGTGCGGTGACGGCGCCCAGTCCGCCTGTGCCGCCGGTGATCAGGACCGTGCCGTCGCCGAAGTGCTCGCCGGTCGGGTCGACGGTGGTCGCACGGATCAGCCGCGGTGCCACCGTGGCGCCGTCGCGGATCGCGAGCTGTGGTTCGTCCATGGCAACTGCGGCGGCGATCCGCTGGTGCAGGTCCGCGAGGTCGTCGTCGTCGAGGTCGACCTGCACGACGCGCCCGGGATGTTCCGACTGCGCACTGCGTACCAGGCCGCGGACGGCCGCCGCCGCGGGGTCCGGCGTCTCACCGGGCAGACCCGCTCCATTGCGGGTCAGCACGATCAGCGTCGAGTCGGCGCAGCCCGGTTCGGCGAGCCAGTCGCGCAGCACCGCGAGGGCGTTGTGCACGGCGGTGCGGACGGTCGCGGGGACGTCGTCGCCGTCCGCCGCCGCCGTCTCGGGCGACCAGACCACAGCCGCGCCCGTGTGGCCCCCGCCTGTCGCGAACGCCGCGACGTCCTCGAACGTCTCGGTGCAGCCTGCGACGGGTCGGCCCAGTGCGACCAGTCGCCGGTCCGGCACCGCAGGCGCGGTCACCGGCGTCCAGTCGAGGGCGTAGAGCGGGCTGCGGGCACCGGCGAGAGCGCTCGCCTCGGCGGGGCGGGCGAGCACGGCGTCGATGGACAGCACCGCGGCGCCGGTGGCGTCGCAGGCGTCGATGCGCACCTTCTCGGGACCCGAACGGATGATCCGGGCGCGGACCGCGGTGGCACCTCGCCGGAACACACGGACGCCGCCGAAGGAGAACGGAAGCGGCAGCCTGCCGTCGGGCAGGTCGTCGGCGAGCACATCGATGGCGGCGTGGAAGGTCGCGTCCAGGAGCGCCGGATGCACCCCGAAGCCCGCCGCCCGGCCCGCTGTCGTCTCGTCCAGGGCCACCTCGGTGAACACCTCGTCACCGCTGCTCCAGGCGGCGCGCACGCCTTGGAAGCTCGGGCCGTAGCCGAATCCAAGGTCGGCGAGCCGGTCGTACAGACGCGTTCCGTCGATCGGCGTGCCGTCGGCCGGCGGCCAGTCGGGGTCGGTCCAGGCCGGCGTCACGCCGTCGGCGGGGGCGAGGGTGCCGGTGGCGTGCAGCGTCCAGTCCGGCTCGCCCGGGTCGGCCCCCGCGGTGCCGGTGACGGCACGCGAGTGGATCGACAGGCGTCGACGGCCGGTGTGGTCGGGTTCGGTCACCGAGACCTGCACGTCCACGGCGGCGGCACCGTCGAACAGCAGCGGCGTCTCCAGGACGAGTTCGTCCATGACGGGCAGTTCCAGGCGGCTGCCCGCGGCCAACGCGAGATCCACGAACCCGGTGCCGGGCAGAAGCACCGATCCGAAGGCCGTGTGGTCGGCGATCCACGGCTGGTCGGTGGTGGAAAGCCTGCCGCTGAAGAGCCATTCGTCGCGACCGGCGAGCGGCGCGGCGACGCGCAGCATCGGGTGATCGAGCGCGCAGAGGCCGGCACGGCCCATGTCACCGAGCGCGTCGTCGTCGGGCTGCACCCAGTAACGGCGATGCTGGAAGGCGTAGACAGGCAGGTCGAGGTGGGGGACCGGCCTTCCTGGTGACAGCGGCGCCCAGTCGACGCCGGCGCCCGAGCAATGGGCGGCGGCGAGCGACCGCAGGAACTGGTCGACCTCATCGACGCCGCGCCGTGCCGCCGCCGCGACCAGCGAGCGGGACGCCACCTCGTCGGTCACTGTCTGGCGGGTCAGCGCCGCCAGCACCGCGTCCGGACCCACCTCGACGAACCGGCGCACGCCGGCGTCGGCGAGTGACTGCACCGCCGGGGCGAACCGCACGGCCTCGCGCACCTGCCGCACCCAGTACTGCGGCGTCAGCAGTTCGGGGCCGGCCGGCGCACCGGACACCGTGGAGCACACATCCATGCGTGGCGCCCGGTACGCCACCGACCTGGCGACCTGCTCGTACTCGGCAAGCATCGGCTCCATCAGCGCCGAATGGAAGGCGTGACTGACCGTCAGCCGGTTCGTCTTCACCCCCTCGTCCGCCAGCAGGGCCTGCAGTGCGGCGATCGCCGCCGTCTCGCCCGAGAACACCATCGCCGCAGGCGCGTTCACGGCCGCCAGCGAGACCGTCCCGGCCGCGAGCAGTTCCAGCGCCCGCTCCTCCGACACCGCGGCGGCGAGCATCGCTCCCTCGGTCGGCAGCGCGCCCATCAACCGACCACGGGCGGCGACGAGCCGGCACGCGTCGGACAGCGACCACACCCCGGCCACATAGGCCGCGGCCAGCTCACCGATCGAATGCCCGACCACCACGTCCGGGGTCACGCCGAACGACTCCAAGAGGCGATACAGCGCCACCTCGAACGCGAACAGCGCGGGCTGGGTGAATTCCGTCCGGCCGAGCAGGGCCACGGGCTCGCTGTCGCCGACGCTGTTCCCGGCACCACCGGTCTCGCCGAACATGACCTCGCGCAGCGATACCCCCAGCAGGGCATCGAATTCCGCGCACACCTCGTCGAGGGCGGCGGAGAACACAGGGAACGCGGCAGCCAGCCCCGCGCCCATACCGACGCGTTGCGCACCCTGGCCGGTGAACAGGAAGGCCGTCTCGCCGGTGGTGGCGGCACCTGACACGACGTGCGGGGATGCCGAACCCGCGGCCAGGGCCGTGAGGCCGGCGAGCAGACCGGCCCGGTCGGCGCCGAGCACCGCGCCGCGCCGACCCAGCTGAGCGCGCCCAGCGGTCAGGGCGGCGGCGACATCGGCGTCATCCACCTCGGGGTGGTCGGCGAGCCAGGCCAGCAGCCGGCTCGCCTGTGCCCGTAGCGCGCTCTCCGACTTGGCCGAGAGCAACCACGGTGCCGGCAGCGTCGACGGGCCCGACTCCGACGGTCGTACAGCGGCATCCGGTCCTGTCACCGGGTCGACGGCACGGTCGTGCGGCGCCTCTTCGAGGATCACGTGAGCGTTGGTCCCGCTGATGCCGAAGGACGACACACCCGTGCGGCGCGGACGATCCAGCTCCGGCCACTGCTGGGCCTGCGTCAGCAGTCGCACCGCGCCCGCCGACCAGTCGACCTCGGGGGTCGGCTCGTCCACGTGCAAGGTCGAGGGCATGACCCCCTCGCGCATCGCCATGACCATCTTGATCACGCCCGCGACACCCGCCGCGGCCTGCGTGTGACCGATGTTCGACTTGAGAGAACCCAACCACAACGGGTTGTCGTCCCCGCGGGCCTGGCCGTAGGTGGACAGCAGCGCCTGCGCCTCGATCGGATCACCCAGCCGCGTACCCGTACCGTGCGCCTCCACGGCGTCCACCTCGGACGCCGACAGCCGCGCGTTGGCCAACGCAGCCCGGATGACCCGCTCCTGCGAAGGCCCGTTCGGCGCGGTCAGCTGGCTGCTCGCACCGTCCTGGTTCACCGCGGAACCACGGAGCACCGCCAGCACCCGGTGCCCGCTGCGCTCCGCGTCCGACAGCCGCTCCAGCACCAGCACGCCCACGCCCTCGGCCCAGCCCGTGCCGTCCGCCGACGACGAGAACGCCTTGCAGCGCCCGTCCGGCGACAACCCGCGCTGGCGGGAGAACTCCACGAACGTGCCCGGTGTCGCCATCACCGTCACACCACCGGCGAGCGCCATCGAGCACTCACCCTGACGCAGCGACTGAGCGGCGAGATGAAGCGCGACCAACGAGGACGAACACGCGGTGTCGACCGTCACCGCCGGCCCCTCCAAGCCGAAGGTATAGGCCAGACGACCCGACGCGACGCTGCCCGCGCTTCCGGTCAGCAGGTAGCCCTCGAAGCCCTCGGGCGCATGGGGGCGGGAGCCGTAGTCGTCGTACATGACGCCCATGTACACCCCGGTACGGGTGCCCCTCAGCGCGGTCGGGGCGATGCCCGCGTGCTCGAAAGCCTCCCAGCCCGTCTCCAGGAGCAACCGCTGCTGGGGGTCCATCGCCGCCGCCTCGCGAGGGCCGATGCCGAAGAACTCGGCGTCGAACCGGTCCGCCTCGTGCAGGAAGCCGCCTTCGCGGGTGTACGAGGTCCCGAGGTGGTCGGGGTCCGGGTGGTACAGGTTCTCCAGGTCCCAGCCGCGGCCCTCCGGGAAGGGACCGACCGCGTCACGTTCGGCGCTCAGCAGCTCCCACAGGTCGTCCGGGGAGGCGATACCGCCCGGGAGCCGGCATGCCATGCCCACGATCGCGATCGGCTCGTGTGCGCGCTCCTCCAGGTCCTGCACACGCTGACGGCTCTCCCGCAGGTCGACCGTTGCCCGCTTGAGGTAGTCGCGAAGTTTCTGCTCGTTGTCCATGTCTACCTGCCGAGTTCGTTGTCAAGTACTGCGAAGAGTTCGTCGTCGGTCGCCAGGTCCAGGTCGGCGCCATCGGGGCCGCCGTCCACGGTCCGAAGCAGGCCGCGCAGTCGCGCGGCGTACGTTCCCGCCGGTCCGTCGCCGTCCGACGGGCCGGCGGCCAAGAGAGCGGCCTCAAGGGCGTCCAGGGCTGCCTGGACCGGGTCTGCCACTTCGCCGACCAGCTCGCCCCACAGGTATTCGGCGACGGCTCGGGTGGTCGGGTGGTCGAAGACGAGCGTGCTGGGCAACCGCAGTCCGGTGATGATGTTCAGCCTGTTGCGCAGTTCGACCGCGGCGAGGGAGTCGAGGCCCAGGTCCAGCAGTCCGCGCTGGACGTCGATCGTCCGCGGGGCCGGGTGGGCCAGGACGATGCCGACCTGTTCCCTGACGAGGTCGAGCAGCAGCTGCTGCTGCTCTTCCGCGCCCAGGTCCGCAAGTCGCTGCGCCAGCGGGATCTGCTCCGGAGCGGAGGTACGCCGGCCGGCTCGGCGCTCGGTGCGCACCAGACCCCGGTACAGCTCGGGCAGGGCCTCCCCGAGGCTCCGCAGTACCGCGAGGTCGAGTGCCACCGGCGCGAGCACCGGTCGGGTCCCCGCCTCGTCGTCGGCCTGAGGCGCCTTGGCTCCGGCCAGGACCGCGTCGAGGGCCGCGAGTGCCCGGTCGGTCGGCATCTGCAGGATCCCGTTGCGTGCGAGCCTGGCCCGGTCGGCACGGTCGAGGTCGCTCGCCATGCCGTCCTGCCACATCCCCCAGGCGAGGGACACGGCGGGCAGGCCCTCGGCGCGCCGGTGTTCGGCGAGCGCGTCCAGGAAGGTGTTGCCGGCGGCGTAGTTGGCCTGTCCGGCGTTGCCCACCAGGCCGGCGACGGAGGAGAAGAGGACGAAGTCCGTCAGCTCCAGTCCGGCGGTCAGCTCGTGCAGGTTCCAGGCGGCTTCCACCTTCGGCCGCAGGACCCGGGAGAGGCTCTCCGGGCTCATGGCCTCCAGCGTGGTGTCCTCGACGACTCCGGCCGCGTGCACGACCGCGGTGAGCGGGTGCTCGTCCGGGATCGAGGCGAGCAGCCCGGCCAGCGCGTCGCGGTCGGCCGCGTCGCATGCCGCGACCCGTACGTCCGCGCCGAGCGCCGTCAGTTCGGCGACCAGGTCCTGCGCCCCGCCCCGCCGGCTGGTGAGCAGCAGGCGACGGGCGCCGCGGCCGGTCACCAGGTGCCGGGCGACCTGGGCTCCGAGTGCGCCCGTGCCACCGGTGATCAGCACCGTGCGCTCCGGGTCGAACGCACCGTCGGCGTCCGGGGTCCGGACCGGGTGCGGGACCTTGGCGAGCCGGGTCACGTAGGCCTGTCCCTCGTGCAGTTCGAGCTGCGGTCGGGGGTCGGCCAGGGCCGCGGCCAGCAGCTCGCGGCCGGCCGGCAGGCCGTCCGTGATCACGTGCTGGAAACGTCCCGGGTGTTCCGACTCGGCGGTCCGCATCAGCCCGGACAGTGCGCTGTGCGCCAGTTCCCCGGTGCTGACCACGGCGAGCCGCGCTGCGGCCGGCGCGTCGGTGTCGAGCCACTGCCGCAGTACCGCCAGCACCTCCTCCGTGACCCGGCCGGCCTCCTGCGGAGCGGCCGGGCGTACCGGAAGGACAACCACGTCGGGTGCGGCCGCGCCGTCCGCCGTCGCGGCGGCCAGGTCGGCGAGGTCGGCGTGGTTCTCGGCGGCGAGTCCGAGGTCGGCCCCGCCGAGGACCGCGATGGCCGTGTCGCCACCGGTGGGGAGTTCCACGCCGACCCGCTCCACCGCGTACACGTGCTGGTCGAAGGGGCGGGTCAGCGTGGTCCCCGCCGGCAGGGCCCGCAGGGCGAGCGATGCGACGGTGGCGACCGGCGCGCCCGTCTCGTCGGCGATGCCGACCGCGACCGTTCCGTCCGGGCCGGCCGACAGCTTGACCCGCAGGGTGCCGGTCCCGGACCCGGTCAGCTGGACGCCGCCGAAGGAGAAGGGCAGCCGCAGTTCGGCCGACTCCTCCAGGAGCAGTGCGTGCAGCGCGGCGTCGAACAGTGCCGGGTGCAGGGCGAAGCCGTCAGCGTCGACGGGCAGCCGTACCTCGGCGTAGAGGTCGTCGCCCAAGCGCCATGCCGCCTGGAGGCCCTGGAATGCGGGGCCGTAGCCGTAGCCCCGGTCGGCGAGGCGGTCGTACAGGTCCTCGACCGGCTGGGGCTCGGCGCCGGCCGGAGGCCAGGACGCGAGGTCGGGTTCGGGGCCGCCGGGAACGGCGGCCACCACGGTTCCGGTGGCGTGCCGGTTCCAGACGTCGCCTTCCTGGTCCCCGCGCGAGTGGACGGCGACGGGCCTGCGGCCTTCTCCGTCGGGGCCGCCGACGGTGATCTGGAGCTGGAGCGCGCCCTCGTCGGGAAGGACCAGGGGTGCCTGGAGGGCGAGTTCCTCCAGCCGCTCGCAGCCGAGTGCGGCGCCCGCGTGGAGCGCCAGCTCCACCAGGGCCGTGCCCGGGACCAGCGGGGTCCCGGCGACGGTGTGGTCGGCGAACCAGGAGTGGCTGCGGGCCGAGATCCGGCCGGTGAACAGGACACCGTCGGAGTCGGCGAGCGGAACCGCGGCCCCGAGCAGCGGGTGCCGCGCGGAGTCGAGTCCGGCCGAGGTGACGTCGCCGCCGGGCCCCTCCGTGAGCCAGTAGCGCTGGCGCTGGAAGGGGTAGGTCGGCAGGTCCGCGGCTCCGGCGTTCTCGCCGAACAGTGCGCGCCAGTCCACCGGTACGCCCCGTACGTGGGCGTGGGCCAGGGCGGTGACGGCGGTGTGCGGCTCGTGGCGCCCGCCGCGCACCACCGGGACCAGGAGCGATCCCGCGTCGAGGAAGTCCTGCCCCATCGCACTGAGCACGCCGTCCGGGCCGAGTTCCAGGAAGGTCCGTACGCCTTCGGCCTCCAGGGCGCGTGCCGCGTCCAGGAAGCGCACGGGCCGGCGGACGTGCCGGACCCAGTACTCGGGCGCGGTCAGTTCCTCGGCGCCGACCGGCTGCCCGGTCAGGGTGGAGACGATCGGGATGGTGGGCGCGGCGAACGCGAGCCCCTTCGCGACCGTGTGGAACTCGTCCAGCATCGCGTCCATGTGCGGGGAGTGGAAGGCGTGGCTGACGCGCAGTCGCTTGGTCTTGCGTCCCTGGGCGGAGAGTTCGGCTCCGACGGCCTCGACGGCTTCCGCGTCGCCCGAGAGCACCACGGAGGTGGGGCCGTTGACGGCGGCGATGCCCAGCAGGTCCTCCCGTCCGGCGAGCAGCGGCAGCACCTCCTGCTCCTCGGCCTGCACGGCGAGCATCGCGCCGCCGCCGGGCAGTGCCTGCATCAGCCGGCCGCGGGCCGCGACGAGCTGCGCCGCGTCCGCCAGCGAGAGGACGCCGGCGACGTGCGCGGCGGCCAGCTCACCGATGGAGTGGCCCGCGAGGAAGTCCGGCCGTACGCCCCAGCCTTCGAGGAGCCGGAAGAGCGCGACCTCGGTCGCGAACAGGGCGGCCTGCGTGAAGCCGGTCTGGTCCAGCGGCTCCGGGTCCTCACCGAAGAGGACGTCGAGCAGCGGCGTTTCCAGCCATGGGTCGAGCGCTTCGCACACGGCGGCCAGGGCCTCGGCGTAGGCGGGGTAGGCGGTGTACAGCTCCCGGCCCATGCCGAGCCGCTGGCTGCCCTGACCGGTGAAGAGGAAGGCCGTACGGCCGTCCACGGGTGTACCCCGCACGGTCAGTTCCGCGCATCCGTCGACCGCTTCGGCGGCGGTGGAGGCCACCACCACGGCGCGGTGCGGCAGTGCGGCCCGTCCGACGGCCAGGGTCCGGCCCGTCGGTGCCAGGTCCTGCTGCCCGGTGCCGGCGAGGGCCGCGCCCACCTGGTCGGCCTGCGCCCGCAGGGCCGCGTCGTTGTGCGCGGACAGCAGCAGCGGCACGACCGGCATCGGCTCGGCCGGCGGGACCGTCCCCTCGGTCGGCGGCTGCTCCACGATGACGTGGGCATTGGTACCGCTGATGCCGAAGGAGGACACGCCTGCCCGGCGCGGCCGATCGGACTCGGGCCACGGCACCGCCTCGGTGAGCAGTTCCACCTCGCCGGCGGACCAGTCCACGTGCGGGCTGGGCGCGTCGATGTGCAGGCTCTTGGGGAGCACCCCGTGCTGCATCGCCATGACCATCTTGATGACGCCGGCCACACCGGCGGCGGCCTGGGAGTGTCCGATGTTGGACTTCAGGGAGCCCATCAGGAGGGGGGACGGGCGCTGCTGCCCGTAGGTGGCGAGTACGGCCTGGGCCTCGATCGGGTCGCCCAGCGTGGTGCCGGTGCCGTGGGCCTCCAGCGCGTCCACGTCCGCGGTGGTCAGGCCCGCGTTGGTCAGGGCCTGGCGGATCACCCGCTCCTGGGAGGGGCCGTTCGGGGCGGTGAGGCCGTTGCTCGCACCATCCTGGTTGACAGCGGTTCCGCGGATCACGCCGAGGATCCGGCGGCCGTTGCGCTGGGCGTCGGAGAGCCGCTCCAGCAGGAGGATTCCGGCGCCTTCGGCCCAGGCCGCCCCGTCCGCCCGCGCGGAGAAGGCCTTGCACCGGCCGTCCGGTGCCAGGCCGCGCTGCCGGCTGAACTCCACGAACAGGGTGGGCGCGGCCAGTACGGTCACGCCGCCGGCCAGGGCCAGAGCGCACTCGCCGTTCCGCAGCGCCTGGGCGGCGAGGTGGACGGAGACGAGCGAGGAGGAGCAGGCGGTGTCGACGGTGATCGCCGGTCCCTGCAGGCCGAAGGTGTAGGCGACGCGGCCGGAGGCGACACTGACCGTGCTGCCGACCGCCAGGTAGCCCTCCAAGGCCTCGGGGGCGTCCTTCAGGCGCGCCGCATAGTCGTTGGCCATGACACCGGCGAACACACCGGTCTGGCTGCCCTTGAGAGAGGTCGGGTCGATGCCCGCGCGCTCGAAGGCCTCCCAGCAGATCTCCAGCAGCAGGCGCTGCTGCGGGTCGATGGCGGTGGCCTCCCGTGCGCTCACCCCGAAGAGCTCGGGGTCGAACTGCGGGGCCTCGTAGAGGAATCCGCCGTGCCGGGTGTACGAGGTGCCCACGTGGTCGGGGTCCGTGTCGTACAGGCCGTCCAGGTCCCAGCCGCGGTCGTTCGGGAACGGGCCGATGGCGTCCCGCTCGTCGGACAGCAGCGCCCACAGCTCCTCCGGGGAGCTGACCTCGCCCGGGTAGCGGCAGGCCATCGCGACGATCGCGATCGGCTCGTCCACGGCGCCGACGACCGGTTCGGCCTCGGCCACCGCGGCGGCCGAGCCCAGCAGTTCGGTCCGCAGGAAGCCGGCCAGCTCGACCGTGGTCGGGTAGTCGAACACCAGCGTCGCGGGCAGCTTCGTACCTGCGGCCGCGTTCAGCCGGTTGCGCAGTTCCACCGCCTTGAGCGAGTCGAAGCCCAGCTCGTTGAAGGCCCGGTCGGGCGCGACCTGGTCGGCGTCGCTGTGCCCCAGTACGGAGGCCACCGCGCCGCGGACCAGTTCCAGCAGCGCGCGCTCCTGGTCCTGGGGGGCCAGGGGCGCCAGGCGTTCTTGGAGGAAGTTCCCGCCCGTCTGCTCGCCGGCGGCGGCGCGCCGCGCCGGACGCACCAGGCCGTGGAAGAGCGCGGGCAGCGTGCCGTCCTCGCTCTGCGCCCGCAGTCCGGTGTGGTCCAGCAGCGCCGGAACGAGCACCGGCCGGCGGGTCGCGAGGGCCGCGTCGAACAGCGCCAGCCCCTGCTCGCTGCCGATCGGGGCGATGCCGCCCCGGGACATGCGGGCGAGGTCGGCGTCGGTCAGGTGACCGGTCATCCCGCTGCCCTCGGCCCACAGGCCCCAGGCCAGCGACGTACCGGGCAGGCCCAGGGCCTGGCGGTGGTGCGCGAGGGCGTCCAGATAGGTGTTGGCCGCCGCGTAGTTGGCCTGTCCCGCGGTGCCGACCGTACCGGCCAGCGAGGAGAACAGGACGAACGTGTCCAGCTCCAGGCCGGCCGTCAGCTCGTGCAGGTGCCGGGCGGCATCGACCTTGGGACGCAGTACGGTGTCGAGCTGCTCGGCCGTGAGGGCGTGCAGCGTGCCGTCGTCGAGGACGCCGGCGGTGTGCAGGACCGCGGTGAGCGGGTGCTTTGAGGGGATCGCGTCCAGCATCGCGGCGACCGCCCTGCGGTCGGCCGTGTCACAGGCGACCACGGACACGTCTGCTCCGTGGGCCGTGAGTTCGGCCTCCAGCTCCAGCATGCCCGCCGCGTCCCGGCCGCGGCGGCTCGCCAGCAGCAGGTGCCGTACGCCGTGTTCGGCGACGAGGTGGCGGGCGAACAGCTGGCCCAGGGTGCCGGTGGCGCCCGTGACGAGCACGGTGCCCTCGGGGTTCAGGGCGGGCACAGTGCCGCCCGTCGTGGGCGACTTGACCAGCCGCGGTACGAGCAGTGCCCCGTCCCGCAGGCTCACCTGCGCGTCCGGTACGGCCAGCGCACGGCCCAGCTCGGCCTCGGAGAGGTCCCAGTCCGTCAGGTCCAGCAGGCCGAACCGGCCGGGGTTCTCGGCCATGGCGGTGCGCACCAGCCCCCAGACGGGAGCCGAGCCGAGTCCGGCCTCCGTGCGGGCGGTGGTCCCGTCACGGGTCACGAAGACCAGGCGCGAGTCGGCGAACCGCTCCTCGGCGAGCCACTCCTGGGCCAGCCGCAGGGCCCGGTGCGCGACGGCGCGGGGGCCGTCCTCGCCGGGGAAGGGGACCACGACGAGCGGCGGGGCTGCGACGATGCCGGCGAGGTCCGAGTAGCTGCCCAGAGGGGCGGGCAGACCGTGGCCGAAGTCGTCGAGGACGGCCCATCCGGCGGCCGGGGCGGCGTCGGGGGCGGTCGTCCACTCCACCTGGAGCAGCGGCTGGCGGGGGGTGTCCGAGCCCGCCAGCTGCGCGGGGTCCACGGCCCGCAGGCCGAGCGTCTTCACCGACGCGATCGGCGCACCGCTCGCGTCGGCGAGGGACAGGGCGGCACCCGAGCCTTCCGGGGTGATCCGTACGCGCAGCACGCTGGCGTTCACCGCGTGCAGCCGAACGCCGGTCCAGGCGAAGGGCAGCACCAGGCGGCCGTCCTCCGCGAGCGCCAGCGGGTGCAGGGCGGCGTCGAGGAGGGCCGGGTGGATCCCGAACTCGCCCAGGGGGACGTCCTTCGGGAGCGCGACCTCGGCGAACGTCTCCTGGCCGGCGCGCCACAGCGCCCGCAGGCCCTGGAAGGCGGGTCCGTACTGGAAGCCCCGCTCGGCCAGCGTGTCGTACGCCGCCGTCAGGTCGACCGGCTCGGCGCCGGCCGGGGGCCAGGTGGTGTCGGCCGGTACGCCCGCACGTCCTTCCGCGTGACCCAGTACGCCGGTGGCGTGCAGGGTCCACGGGTGGATCGCGGCGTCGTCGGACTCGGGCTCCGGGCGGGAGTGGACCGACAGCGCGCGCCGGCCCTCCTCGTCCGGAGCGTCGACCACGACCTGGAGCTGTACTCCGCCGCGGCCGGCCAGCACCAGCGGTGCCTGGAGGGTCAGCTCGTCGAGCTGGTCGAGGCTCGTGTGGTCACCCGCCCGGATGGCGAGGTCCACGAAGGCGGTACCGGGGAGCAGCACGGTGCCGGCCACGGCGTGGTCCGCCAGCCAGGGCTGCGTGTTCAGGGCGATCCTGCCGCTCAGGACCAGCTTGTCCTCGTCGGCCATCCAGAGCGCGGCGCCGATGAGCGGGTGCCGCTCGGCGGCCATGCCGAGCCCGCCCGCGTCACCGGCCGGCGCCGGGCCCTCCAGCCAGTGGCGCCGGCGCTGGAAGGGGTAGGTCGGCAGGTCGACGACCGCGCCGGGTCCGCCGGCCACGGCCGCCCAGTCGAGCGGGGCGCCAAAGACGTGGGCCCGCGCCGCGGAGGCGAGGAAGTCGTCGAGTCCACCCTTGTCACGGTGGAGCGAGGGCACGGTGACGGCGCTGTCGTACGACGTGTCGTCGATCGTCTCCTGGAGCGCGATGGTCAGCACCGGGTGGGCGCTGGCCTCGATGAAGACGCGGTGGCCCTGGTCGAGCAGGGTCCGGGTGGCCTCCTCCAGCTGGACGGTCCGGCGGAGGTTGCGGAACCAGTACGCGCCGTCTAGCTCCGTGCCGTCCAGCGGCTGCCCGGTGACGGTGGAGAGGAAGGGCACCGTGACGGCGCGCGGGGTGAGCGAGGACAGGGCGTCGAGAAGCTCGTCCCGCAGGCTTTCGACGTGCGCGGAATGGGAGGCGTAGTCGACCGGGATGCGCTTGGCGCGCATCTTGTTGTCCTTGCAGTGGGCGACCAGCTCCTCAAGAGCGGTCACCTCTCCGGCGACCACCACGGAACGCGGGCCGTTGTGTGCGGCGATGTCGATGGCGCCGTCCCAACGGGTGATCAGCTCGCGGACCTCGTCGGCCGGCAGGGCCACCGAGACCATCCCGCCCGTACCCGCCAGCTTCACGATCGCCCGGCTGCGCAGCGCCACGACCTTCGCCGCGTCGTCCAGCGACAGCGCACCCGCAACCACAGCCGCCGCGATCTCACCCTGCGAGTGACCGACCACCGCGTCCGGCTCGATGCCCACCGAACGCCACAACGCGGCCAGGGAGACCATCACCGCCCACAGCGCGGGCTGCACCACCTCCACCCGGTCGAGACCGGGCGCACCCTCCGCACCGCGCAGGACGTCCAGCAGCGACCAGTCCGTGAACGGCGCCAACGCCCGCTCGCACTCCAGGAGCCGGGCGGCGAACACCGGGGAGGAGTCGAAGAGTTCCAGGGCCATGCCCTGCCACTGCGAACCCTGACCCGGGAACACGAACACCGTCTTGCCCGAGCCCGTGGCCGTGCCCTGCACCAGGTTCGCCGCGGACCCACCCGAGGCCAGCGCCTCAAGACCCGCCAGCAGCTCGTCCCGGCCGGCGCCCGAAACCGTCGCCCGGAAGGGCAGGTGCGGGACCCGGGTCGCGAGAGCCGAAGCCACCCGCGCCGGGTCGACGCCCTCCGAGGCCAGCAGCTCACGCACCTGGCCGGCACGCGCCGCCAGGGCCGCCTCGCTCTTCGCCGACACCACCAGCGGAAGCCCCGCCACCACCGGCTCACCGGCCACGACCGGCTCGGGGCCCTGCTCCAGGACCACATGCGCGTTCGTACCGCTGATACCGAACGAGGACACGGCCGCGCGACGCGGACGCGCCACCTCCGGCCACGCCCGACGCTCGGTGACCAGCTCCACCGCACCCGTCGACCAGTCGACGTGCGGCGTCGGCTCGTCCACGTGCAGCGTCGCCGGAAGCTCCCCGTTGCGCATCGCCATCAGCATCTTGATGATGCCCGCGACACCCGCGGCAGCCTGCGTGTGACCGATGTTCGACTTGATCGATCCCAGACGCAGCGGCTCCTCGCGGTCCTGGCCGTAGGTGGCCAGCAGCGCGTTGGCCTCGATCGGGTCACCGAGCCGGGTACCGGTGCCGTGCGCCTCGACCGCGTCCACCTCGTGCGGAGCGAGGCGGGCGTTGGCGAGGGCCTGGCGGATGACGCGTTCCTGCGCGGGCCCGTTGGGGGCGGTGAGGCCGTTGCTCGCACCGTCCTGGTTGACCGCGGAACCGCGGATCACACCAAGGATGTTGTGCCCGAGCCGCTGAGCGTCCGACAGACGCTCCAGCACCAGCACGCCCGCGCCCTCGGCCCAGCCCGTACCGTCCGCCGACGCCGCGAACGACTTGCAGGTCCCGTCCGGCGACAGACCGCGCTGACGCGAGAACTCGACGAAGGTCGTCGGCGTGGACATCACGGTGACACCACCGGCGAGTGCCATGGAGCACTCGCCCTGGCGCAGCGCCTGAGCGGCCAGGTGCACCGCTACCAGCGACGAGGAACACGCCGTGTCCAGTGTCACCGCCGGCCCCTCGAGACCGAACGTGTAAGCCACCCGGCCCGACAGGACACTCGAGATCGTGCCGGTCAGCAGATGCCCCTCGAAGCCCTCCGGAGCACTGCCCAGCCGCGACCCGTAGTCGTTGTACATCACACCCGCGTAGACACCGGTCGAGGAACCGCGCAGCGAGGCGGGGTCGACTCCCGCACGCTCCAGCGCCTCCCACGCGACCTCCAGCAGCACACGCTGCTGCGGGTCGGTCGCGATCGCCTCGCGCGGACTCAGACCGAAGAACTCGGCGTCGAACTCCGCTGCCTCGTGGAGGAATCCGCCCTTGCGCGTGTACGACTTGCCGGTCTTCTCGGGGTCCGGGTCGAAGAGGCCTTCCACGTCCCAGCCGCGGTCGGACGGGAACTCGCCTATCGCGTCCCGGCCCTCCGCCACGAGCCGCCACAGGTCCTCCGGCGAGGAAACCCCGCCCGGGTAGCGGCAACCCATACCGACCACGGCGATCGGCTCGTCCGGTCCCGGGGCGTGGGCGGCCGCCGACGGGACGACAGCCGTTCCGGTCGCGCCGAGCCGGTCCAGCAGGAAGTCCGCCACCGCCTGGGGCGAGGGGTGGTCGAACACGAGGGTGGTGGGCAGTCGCAGCCCGGTCACCGCGTTGAGCCGGTTGCGCAGTTCGACAGCCGTGAGGGAGTCGAAGCCGGTGTCCTTGAACGCCTTGGCCGGGTCGATGTCGGTGTCGGCCCCGTGCCCGAGAACCAGCCCCACGGTCTCCCGTACGGTCTGGAGCACGGCCCGCGCCCGCTCCTCCGCGGCCAGCGCGCCCAGCCGCTGGACCCACGACGAGTCTGTGCCGCGGGCGGCGCCGGCCGCCTGCCGGCGGCGGACGCGGACCAGGCTGGTGAACAGCTCGGGGAGCGCGTTCTCCTCGGCCCGGGCGCGCAGGGCGCCCAGGTCGAGTTCGGCGGGGACCAGCAGCGGCTCCGCCGAGGCGAGCGCCGCGTCGAACAGATCGAGACCCAGTTCCGGGGTCAGCGGGACGATTCCGCTCCGCTTCCACCGCGCGACGTCGGCGTCGGCGAGGGTTCCGGCCATGCCGTCGGCGCTGTCCCACAGGCTCCACGCGAGGGAGGTGGCGGGCAGGTTGTGGGCGCGGCGGTGCCGCGCGAGGGCGTCGAGGAAGGTGTTCGCGGCCGCGTAGTTGGCCTGGCCGGCGTTGCCCATGAGACCCGCGATGGACGAGAACATGACGAACGAGGCGAGGCCGAGGGACTCGGTGAGGCGGTGGAGGTTCCAGGCCGCGTCCACCTTCGGACGCATCACCCGCTCCAGATGACCGGCCGACAGCGAGGCGACCGTCGCATCGTCCAGGACACCCGCCGTATGCACCACGGCAGTCAGCGGACGCTCGGTCGCCACCTCGTCCAGCAGGCCCGCCAGCGCGTCGAAGTCCGACACGTCGCACGCCGCCACCCGGGCCCGCGCACCCAGCTCCGCCAGCTCCGCCACGAACTCGGCGGCACCCGGAGTCCCGTCACCACGACGCGACACCAACAGCAGGTGCCGCGCACCGTGATGCGTCACCAGCCGGCGCGCCACCAGACGGCCCAACGTACCCAGAGCACCGGTCACCAGGACCGTACCCTCCGGGTCCAGCCCCTCCACCACACCCGCCACGGCACCCGCGGCACGCGCCAGACGCGGCACGAACAACCCGCCGCCCCGCACCGCCACCTCGGGCTCGCCCGAAGCCAGCACGGCAGGCAGCAGCTCCTGACCACCCTCATCCACGTGGGCGAGGACCAGTCGGCCGGGCTGCTCGGTCTGCGCCGTACGGATCAGGCCCACGAGCGGGGCCGTGTGCAGCGCGCCGTCCGGCACGACGAGGACGAGGCGGCTCTCCGCGAACTGCGGGGCGGCCAGCCATTCCCGCACCGCCTCCAGCCCGCGCGCCGCCGTGGCGTGGGTCCGGTCGAGTACGTCACCGGTGGTGCCCGCGACGAGCTGCTGCTCGCCGATCACCACGAACTCCGGTACGGCGGCTCCGGCGTCGACCGCGGCGCCGAGCGCGGCGAGGTCGGCATAGGGCGCCTCGCCCAGCCGGACCCACCGCTGGTCGGCGACCGGCTCGGCCGCCGGGACAGCCTCCCAGGCCACCTGGTACAGGGACTCCACGGCCGGACCGGCGACGGCGAGCTGATCACGGGCGATCGGCCGCAGGGAGACCGACTCGATCACCGCCACCGGAGCGCCGGCGCCGTCGGCGAGAGCGAGACGGACCGTGTCCTGGCCGGTACGGGTCCAGCGGACGCGCAGCACCGTGGCACCGACCGCGTGCAGCACGAAGCCCGAGAACGAGAACGGCAGAAGGATCGTGCTGTCGTCCTGCGCCGAGGCCGCGGCCTCCAGCGCCAGCGGGTGCAGAACCGCGTCGAGGACGGCGGGGTGCACGCCGAAGCGCGCGGCTTCGGCGTGGAGCTGGTCGGGCAGGGCGACCTCGGCGAAGAGGTCGTCGCCGACGCGCCAGGCGGCGCGCAGGCCGTGGAAGGCCGGCCCGTAGCCGTAGCCCAATTCGTCGAGGCGGTCGTAGACGCCGTCCAGCAGGATGGGGGTGGCATCGGCCGGGGGCCACTGATCCAGGGAAACGCCCGGCGCGGGGACGGAGGCCGTGAGCAGGCCGGCCGCGTGGGCGGTCCACTGCTCCTCGCCGGTCCGCGAGTACACGGTGAACTGACGATCGCCGCGCGCGTCGGCCCGGTCGACGGTCAGCCGCAGCTGAGCGCCCGTCTTCTCCGAGAGGATCAGGGGTGCCTGGAGGGTGAGTTCCTCGACGGTGGCGTAACCCAGCTGCTCGGCCGCGGTGCCCGCGAGCTCCAGGAACACCGTCCCCGGCACCAGGACCGTCCCACCGATCGCGTGATCGGCCAGCCACGGATGCGAGGACAACGACACCGAGGCCGAGAACTGCACCGCGTCACCATCAGGCTCCGTGATCACCGCGGCCAGCAACGGATGATCCACAGCCGTCAGACCCAGACCCGCCGCATCACCGAAACGCGGCGCGTCCAGCCAGAAACGCTGACGCTGGAAGGCGTACGTGGGCAGCTCCACCACACCGGAACCCGGCAGGAGCCGCTCCCAGTCCACATCCGCACCATGTGCGTGCACAGCGCCCAGGGCGGCGAGGAGGGAACGCTTCTCGGCACGGTCCTTGCGCAGCAGGGGAACCACGACGATGCCCTCGGTGTCGGCCAGGCACTCGCCCGTCAGACCCGCGAGCGTCCCGTCGGGACCCAGCTCCACGAACGCCGTCACACCAAGGCCGGCCAGCGTGGCGATGCCGTCGGCGAAACGGACCGCCGATCGGGCCTGAGCAGCCCAGTACTCGGCAGTGAACTCCTCGATCACCTCACCGGTGACATTCGAGACGACCGGGATCCGGGGAGCCGAATGGGTCAGAGTCCGGGCGACCTCGGTCAGTTCCGCCAGCATTCCGTCCAGGTGCGCGGAGTGGAAAGCGTGGCTCACCTTCAGCCGCGTCGCCTTCACACCCTCCCCGCGAGCCAGCTCCAGGACTTCGAGCACTGCCGTCTCGTCACCCGAGATCACGGTGCTGGAAGGGCTGTTGAACCCGGCCACGGCCACACCGGGACGACCTTCGAGCCACCCGGCGACGCGCGCTCCGCCCGCGTTCAGGGCAACCATCGCGCCGCCCTCGGCAACACCCTCCATCAGACGCGCCCGCGCACACACCAAACGCGCCGCGTCCTCGAGCGACAGCACACCCGCCACATGGGCCGCCGCCAGCTCACCCACCGAATGACCCACCAGATAATCCGGGGTCACCCCGTAATGGGACAGCAGACGGAACAGGGCCACCTCGACCGCGAACAACGCGGGCTGAGTGAACACCGTCCGCTGAAGCAGCTCCGGCTCATCCTCGATCACCACGGCGAGCGAACGGTCCAGGTGGACGTCCAACGCCCCGACGACCTCGTCGAAGGCCGCCGCGAACACCGGCTCCGCCGCGTACAACTCACGGCCCATACCCACACGCTGACTGCCCTGCCCCGAGAACAGGAACGCCACCGAACCCGCCGAGACGGCCTCGGCCGGGGTCAGCGCCCGCAGAGCGTCAAGGAGTTCCTCACGGGTCTCCCCCACGACCACCGCACGGTGATCGAAGCGAGCACGCGACACGGCCAGCGAACGGCCCACGGCCACGACGTCCAGCTCCGACCGCTCCTGAAGGAACGACACCAGCCGATCCGCCTGCTCCGACAGGGCGGCCCCGGACTTGCCCGACACCACCCACGGCACCGGACCCGACACCGACAGCTCCTCCACCGGAGCCTCGATCTCCGTGACCTGCTCGACGATGAGGTGTGCGTTGGTACCGCTGATGCCGAAGGACGAGATGCCCGCCCGGCGCGGACGGTCCAGCTCCGGCCACTCCTGGGCCCGCGTCAGCAGCTCCACCGCGCCGGCCGACCAATCGACGTGCGAGGTCGGCTCGTCCACGTGCAGCGTCGCCGGGAGCACCCCGTTGCGCATGGCCATGACCATCTTGATCACGCCCGCGACACCCGCCGCGGCCTGCGCGTGACCGATGTTCGACTTCAGCGAGCCGAGTCGGAGCGGCTCTTCGCGGCCCTGGCCGTAGGTGGCCAGCAGCGCCTGCGCCTCGATCGGGTCGCCGAGCCTGGTGCCCGTGCCGTGCGCCTCCACCGCGTCCACCTCGGACGCCGACAGGCGGGCGTCAGCCAGCGCGGCGCGGATGACCCGCTCCTGCGAAGGCCCGTTCGGGGCCGTCAGACCGTTGCTCGCACCATCCTGGTTCACGGCGGAACCACGGATCACCGCGAGCACCTGGTGCCCGTTGCGCTCCGCGTCCGACAGCCGCTCCAGCACCAGCAGACCCACGCCCTCGGCCCAGCCCGTACCGTCCGCCGACGAGGAGAACGCCTTGCAACGCCCGTCCGGCGACAGCCCGCGCTGCCGGGAGAACTCCACGAAAATGCCGGGCGTGGCCATGACGGACACACCGCCGGCGATGGCCATGGAGGACTCGCCCTGGCGCAGCGACTGCGCGGCGAGGTGGAGCGCGACGAGCGAGGACGAGCAGGCGGTGTCGACCGTCACCGCCGGGCCCTCCAGCCCGAAGGTGTAGGCCAGCCGGCCCGAGGCCACACTGGCGGTGTTGCCCGTCAGCAGATAGCCGTCGTACCCGCCGGACGACTCGTGCAGCCGCGGCCCGTACTCCTGTGCCATCGCGCCCACGTACACACCGGTGCGGGTGCCGCGCAGCGCGGCGGGGTCGATGCCCGCCTGCTCGAAGGCCTCCCAGGCCGTCTCCAGCAGCAGCCGCTGCTGGGGCTCCATCGCCGCCGCCTCGCGGGGACTGATGCCGAAGAACTCGGCATCGAACCGGTCCGCGTCGTGCAGGAATCCACCTTGGGTGGCGTAGGTCTTGCCGGGGCTGTCCGGATCGGTGGTGAAGAGCGAGTCAAGGTCCCAGCCCCGGTTGGTCGGGAATCCGCCGACCGCGTCGGCCTCGCTGCTGACCAGACGCCACAGGTCCTCCGGAGAGGCGACCCCTCCCGGCAGCCGGCATGCCATGCCCACGATGGCGATCGGCTCGTCAAGGGCTGTGGCCTCGTACGCATCGTCATCCTGGCCCTGGCCCTGGTCCAGGCCGCGCAGCTCAACACGGAGGTGTTCGGCTAGTACGGCCGGGGTCGGGTAGTTGAAAAGGAGGCCTGCGGGCAGCGAGAGCCCGGTGGCCCTGTTCAGCTCGTTGCGAAGCTCGACGGCCGAGAGGGAGTCGAAGCCCAGGTCCTTGAAGGTCGTGTCGACGTCCACGTCGCGTGCCGATCCGTGGCCGAGCACTGCTGCCGTGTGCGCACGCACCAGCTCCAGCTCATCGCCGCGCGGCGCGGACCGCTTCGGACCGCTCCGCCTTGCCGCGCCGGTCCGGACCTGGGCCGGCTCGATCGCCGAACCATCCAGCCAGAAAGGCTCACGCTGGAAGGCGTACGTGGGCAGGTCCACCAGACCCGAACCCGGCAGGAACTGCTCCCACTCCACCCCCACACCGCCTGCGTGGGCCTCTGCGACCGAGGCCAGGAAACGGTCCCATCCACCCTTGTCGCGCCGCAGCGATCCGACGACGACAGTGCCGCCGACGCCTGCCGCGTCGGCCGTGTCACTGAGGGCCGAGGTGAGCACCGGGTGGGCACTGACCTCGATGAAGACGCGATGCCCGTCGTCGAGCAGAGCGCGGGTGGCCTCTTCCAGGTGGACGGTCCGGCGGAGGTTGCGGAACCAGTACCCGCCGTCGAGCTCCTCGCCGTTCAGCGGCTGACCGGTGACAGTGGAGAAGAACCTGATGTCACCGGTACGCGGCGTGACGCCGGCCAGCAGCTCCCGCAGCTCATCCTCCAGCAGGTCGACGTGGCCGGAGTGAGAGGCGTAGTCGACCGGAATGGTGCGGGCACGGTATCCCTCGGCCTCGCTCTGAGCGACGAGGTCGGCCAGGGCCTCCGGGTCGCCGGAGACGACCGTGCTCAGGGGGCCGTTGTGTGCGGCGATATCGATCGCGCCGCCCCAAGGGGCGATGAGTTCGCGAACCTCGCCGGCCGGTAGGGCTACCGACACCATCCCACCCGTGCCGGCCAGCTTCACGATCGCCCGGCTGCGCAACGCGACGATCTTCGCCGCATCCTCGAGCGACAACGCGCCAGCGACCACAGCCGCCGCGATCTCACCCTGCGAGTGACCGACCACCGCATCCGGCTCGATGCCCACCGAACGCCACAACGCCGCCAACGACACCATCACCGCCCACAACGCGGGCTGCACCACATCCACCCGGTCGAAGCCAGGCGCACCCTCCACACCGCGCAGCACATCCAGCAGCGACCAGTCCGTGTACGGCGCCAGAGCCTGCTCACACTCCACCAGCCGGGCGGCGAACACCGGGGAGGAGTCGAAGAGTTCCAGGGCCATGCCCTGCCACTGCCAACCCTGACCAGGGAAGACGAACACGGTCTTGCCCGCACCGTCCGGCACCGCACGACCCGACACCACACCAGCCGCAGGCATACCCGCAGCCAACGCCCGAACGCCCGCCAGAAGCTCCTCGCGGGTCTCCCCCACCACCACCGCACGGTGATCGAAACGAGCACGCGACACCGCAAGCGAACGACCCACCGCCGCGACGTCCAGCCCCGGACGCCCCTCCAGGAACGACGCCAGCCGCCCCGCCTGACCGGCCACGGCCTCAGCCGACTTGCCCGACACCACCCACGGCACCACGCCCGAGCCGGACCCGGCGCCAGGCAGCTCCTCCGCCGCCGTCCGCTCGGTGCGCCAGTCCGAAAGCACGACGTGGCAGTTCGTACCGCCCACACCGAACGAGCTGACACCTGCGTAGAGCGGCTCGTCCGGCCGCGGCCACGCCTCGGCGCTTCGCTGCACGGCGAGCTTCAACTCGTCAAACGGGATGTCCGGGTTGGGGGTTTCGAAGTTCAGGCTCGGCACCAGCTCGCGGTTACGGATGCAGAGCGCCGCCTTCAGCAAGCCGACGATGCCGGCGGCACCCTCAAGGTGTCCGACGTTGGTCTTCACCGATCCGACCCGCAGCTCGGCCCCGTCCACACGGCCGTCGCCGAGCACCGCGCCCAGGGCCGACGCTTCGACCGGGTCGCCCACCTTGGTACCCGTGCCGTGCAGTTCGACGTACTGCACCTGCTCCGCGGACACCTTGGCACGCTCGTACGCCTGCCGCAGGACGTCCTGCTGGCCGGCCGGACTCGGTGCGGCGAGACCCTCGGTCGTCCCGTCGTTGTTCATCGCGCTGCCGTGCAGCACGCAGTAGACCGGGTCGCCGTCCGCCATGGCGGCGTGCAGCGGCTTGAGCACCACGAACGCGCCGCCCTCACCGCGTACGTATCCGTTCGCCCTGGCGTCGAAAGTGAAGCTGAGACCGTCCGGTGAAAGTGCGCCGAACCGCTCCGCGCCGATGGTGCTGTCCGGCACCACATTGAGGTTGACACCGCCGGCGATGGCCATGGCGGACTCGCCGCGGCGCAGGCTCTCGACTGCCAGGTGCACAGCGACCAGCGAGGAGGACTGGCCGGTGTCCACGGCCGCGCTCGGTCCGTGCAGACCCAGGGTGTAGGAGATCCGGTTGGCAATGACGCCGCGGTTGAGACCGGTCAGGGTGTGGCGGGTGATGGCTTCGACCCCGTGCTGACGCGTGAGGGCGGCGTAATCGTCGGCAATGACGCCGACGAAGACACCGGTCCGGCTGTCGGCAAGATCGGACGGGAGGATCCTGGCGTCCTCCAGGGCCTCCCAGGCGAGTTCAAGCATCAGCCGCTGCTGCGGGTCCATCGACGACGCCTCACGCGGACTGATGCCGAAGAAGCCCGCGTCAAAGCCGCTGACGTCCTCGAGATAGCCCCCCGGCCGAGAGGGCAGTTCGGGGCGCCCTGCCGGGGGCGCGCCGATCGCACTACGGCCGTCGCGCAGCAGCTGCCACAGTTGCGCGGGGTTCTCCGCATGCGGCAGTCGGCAGGACATACCGACAATGGCGATCGCCTCGGTTGATGTCGACGTGTCAGCTTGGAATTCAACCATGGTCGAGTCGCCCTACCTATCGATACGTACGATGCCTGAGCCGAGGCGTAGCCCCCGCAGCCGTGCCGCGGGTGCTACGCCCATGTGATTCTGTGGCGGCCGGTCAGCCGCACCGGGAACTGAACGATCCAGAGCCGGCTCCGAGAGCGAAGGCCCTTCGTTTACGGCTACGAGCTGGCGGCCGGCTCGTATTTCGAGACGAGCATCCGCTTGAGAACTTTTCCGCTGGACCCCAACGGGAGAGCGTCGATGAACTCAACTCGGCGTGGGTACTTATATGCGGCGAGACGCTGTTTGCCCCATTCGATGATTTCTTCATCCGATCCAGAGGTGACTTCCTCCGGCCGGGCAGGCACGACAATCGCCCAGACCTCCTCACCGAGCACAGGGTGCGGAACACCGATAACCGCGACCTGCGCCACGGCCGGATGCTCGACGAGGATCTCCTCGATTTCGCGCGGATAGACGTTGTAGCCGCCACGCAGAATCAAGTCCTTCTTACGGCCCACGACCGAAAGGTAGCCGTCGCCGTCCAGCCTGCCGAGATCGCCGGTGAGGAACCAGCCGTCGATCAGAACCTCGGCGGTGAGATCCGGGCGACCGAGATATCCGGCCATGACGCTCGGGCCGCGCACCACGATCTCGCCCACCTCACCGACGGGCAGGAGATCGATCCTGTCGGAATTCGGCCGAGCTATACCGACAGTGATGCCAGTGATCGGAACACCGACTGTTCCGGATCGAAAAGTCAGGCCGGGATAGTGATAGGCAACGCTGCAGGAGGTCTCGGTCATCCCGTAGCCCTCGTACACAGGACATCCGAAGGTGCTTCGGACATCCTCGAGGGTCTTGACCGGAAGCGCCGACCCTCCGCTGTACACGCGGTCGAGCCGAGGAACCTGCCCTCCCTGGGCCACCGCATCGAGCAATCCGAAATACATGGTCGGCACGCCCATGAACACCGTGCATCGGTGTTTCGTCATCAGTGCGAGGGCCTCCCGTCCGGAGAACCTCGACATCATGACGATGGAGATACCGGCGCGGAAGCCAGTCAGCATGCCGCAAATCTGCCCGAAGCCGTGCGACAGCGGCAGACAGCCGAGCAGTACGTCGTCACTCCGGAACGCGTAGGGAGTGGTGACCATCCTCTCGACGTTGTACAGGATGTTCCGGTGGGTGAGCATCACCCCTTTCGGCTTGCCCGTCGTACCGGACGTGTAGAACACGACCGCGACATCGTCGGGTTCCCGCACCGCGGAATCGTCGATCGGCGCTGTGTCCTGTGCCGTGCTCTCCAGGTCGACAGTGCCCGCGGGGCCGCCCGGGCCGAGGGTGAGGAGCGTCGTGCCGAGCGGCTCCGCCGCCTCTCTCGCCTGGGCGAGCAAGGAGGCGGCGCACACCAGAAAACGGGCGTCGGCATCGGTCAGTACGTGGTCGATCTCCGACGCGGTCGACATGACGTTCAGCGGGATCGCGACGGCGCCGGCCGCCAGCACGCCGAAGTACACAACGGGAAACTGCGGGGTGTCGACCAGGAGCATGGCGACCCGGTCTCCTGGCCGTACCCCGTTGGCTCGCAGCACGGAGGCGTAGCGACGGGCCTGTTCCCACAGCCAACCGTAGGTGAAATGCTCTGACTCGTAGATCACGGCCGAGTGGTCGGGTCGCTGCGCCGCCGTGTCGGCCAGCACGCCGGCAACTGACATGGTCACCAGTCCCGGGAACTCGCGGTCGGGATGTTCAATTCCTTCCAGATTCCGTGAAGGGCGTGGGCGAAGTTCTCGACATCGCTCTGATCGTGCACGGCAGACGGAGCGATGCGCAGGATCTCCTCGCCCGCGGGCACGCTGGGGGCATTGATGGACTGAACGTAGATCCCGTGCTGCTCGAACAGCAGCTGGGACGCCCGCTTGCACATCTCGTCATCACCGACGAAGGCCGCAACGATGTGGGAGTCCGTCGAAATGAACGGGATGTCGGCCTCGATCAGGAGGCTGTGCAGCAGCCGCGCGTTCTCCGAGAGGCTCTTTCGCTCGACATCGGAGGACCGCAGGTACTGAACCGACGCCAGCGCACCGGCCGCGACCGCCGGCGGCAGCGAGGTGGTGAAGACGAACGAGCGCGAATAGGTCCGCACCGCGTCCACGAGGGCCGCCGGTCCGGCAATGTAGCCGCCGACCGTTCCGTAACCCTTGGCCAGGGTCCCCATCACGACCGTGAACCGATCGGCGATGCCTTCCTGCGCGGCTATGCCGGCGCCCTGCGGGCCGTACATGCCGACCGCGTGGACCTCGTCGATGTAGGTCGTGGCACCGTACTTGTCCGCAATGTCGGCAATCTCGGCGAGCGGCGCAACGTTGCCCGACATGGAATAGACCGATTCCGCGACGATCAGCTTCGGGCAGTCGGCGGGAGCGGCCGCGATCAGTTCTTCCAGGTGGGCGACGTCGTTGTGCCTGAAGATATGCTTCTTCGCGCCACTGTGCCGGAGACCGTCGATGATCGAGGCGTGGTTCTTCGCGTCGGAAAAGACGATGGTGTCCTCCGGCAGCCCCGCCAGCACGGTGAGGGATCCCTCGTTGGCCGTGTAGCCCGAGGTGAAGAGGAGAGCGGCCTCCTTGCCGTGCAGATCCGCGATCTCATTCTCGAGGAGAACGTGGTTGTAGTTGGTTCCACCGATGTTCCGGGAACCCCCGGAGCCCACGCCGTAGGTGTCTATCGCGGCGTGCATGGCCGCAATAACCTGGGGGTTCTGGCCCATTCCCAGGTAGTCGTTGCTGCACCAGACGCTTACTTCCGAGTCCACCCCGTCGCGCCGAGCACTGGCCATGGGGTAACTACCGGAACGGCGGCCGATCTCCAGGAACTCGCGCTTGCTGTCAGCAAGATCGGCGACAGTGTTCCCACTCAGGTATGATGCCAGGTGAACGTTCATTCACTTGCCTTCTCGACGTAGCGGTTGGATTGTCCTGCGAAACGGAAAGGTATTCGCTAGGAGAGTTGCGACTTCAGGAGCACCTTGTCGGGCTTGCCGTTGCTGTTCATCGGCAATGCGCTCAAGACATGTATCTTCTCGGGCACGTGAATCGGGGACAGAGCCTCAGCGATTCTCGCGCGAATATCTTCCACTTCGACCACCTCGGCCGGATCGCATTCGATTGCGGCGTGAATGTGCTCGCTGCCATCCTCGTCCCGCACGCCGTAGACGGCGGCGTGCCGGACACCCTGGTGGGCAAGAATTTCCGCCTCGAGAACGATCGGATGAACCTTGACGCCACCGACCTTGATGACCTGGGCCACCCGACCCAGGAGAGTCAGATATCCTCGCTCGTCGAGGTAGCCGATATCTCCGGTGTAATACCAGCCGTCCCGAAGAACTTGCGCGGTCAATTCCGGTTCGCCGTTGTAGGCGTCCATCATCTGAGGCGAGCGGACCCGGACCTCACCGATCTCCCCCACCGCCAGCTGCGCACCCGACTCCGAGTTGCAGACAACGACCTCCACCTCGGGGAAGGGCCGCCCGACGGTGGCCGCAAGCTCCGGGTCGGTGTGCTCCTCAGGTGTCAGGATCGTGATTCGACCGGCCTCGGTCGCAGCATACCCCTGCGCCAGAATGGGGCCGAAAAGCCGCACAGCCTGTGCAATTCTGGCAGGTGCCGCGGGGGTGCCGCCGTAGACGATCCGCTTCAGTGAAGACAGTCCCGCAGCTGCCACAGCGTCACTGTCGCGGATTCCTCGCTCGAACAGGTGGTCCAGGATCTGGAACACGTGGTTCGACGCCATGAACGTCCACGAGACCTCGTCCTCGGCGGCGACGGTGTCCACGAATTTCTCGGCATCGAAGATCTCATGGATATAGAGCGCTCCGCCCAGGACGAAGACCGCGTCCACCATCGGGGCAACGCCATGACTCAGAGGGGTCGACACCAGGATCGACGCACAGTCGTATTCACGACCGACCTCCATCCATGCACGCACTGTGGCTTCCCACGCGCGGCCCGACACCCGGATGCCCTTGGGCCGTCCCGTGCTGCCACTCGTGTAGCCGATGAAGGCCAGCGCATCCGGATCCCATGACACTGCGTCCGGGGTATCGGCACCATCGACCCGGCCGACCTCATGGCGTTCCCCATGCTGAAGTCGCGTTACCGGGATCCCACTACCCTCAGCGAGCTCCGTCGCGCGCTCCGCGCCTTCGGCATCGGCATAGATGGTCACGGCGTCGGTCTCGCGCAGGATCTGGATCTGGTGATCCAGCGGAAGGACCGTTGTCCTGGTACCAGGATTAGTGGTTCGCAAATAGCACACGGCGCCGCCGAGCAGATGTGTCGCGTACCGCGCGGTGAGCATCTCAGGGCTGTTGGGTGCGACCAGAATCGCTACTACATCCCCCTTACCCACCCCGCGGTCGCGCAGCGCAAGGAACGTTTCAGTCACGGACCGAATCAGGTCACCACCGGAGAAGGCTTCGCCACGCCAATGAACGAATTCTCGATCGGGCGCGGCCGCGAGCAGCGAAAGGATCTCCGAGACATAACTTTGACTTGCACGCCACCAGGGCTCGGGCAGGCTCATGGGACTTCCTTTAATTTTGCCAACCATAACGACGCCATCTAACTGGGCGGTTCAATCTTCGCCACGCAGTTGAAGTAAGCGGTAGATCGTTCGACTGGCTATAACGGAGTGCCGGAGGGCTTCCCGATCGGGGTAGCCGTTCGGTGCGCGCCGAACGGCTACCCCGGGCGTCGGCGTGAGCGGCTGGCGGTGATCCGTGAGGTCGTGGGGACGCTCCGGGTCCCGTGCGGGCCAAGCGGATCGTGCCGAGGATCGGCCTTGCGGCCGAGACCGCGAAGATCGGGGGAGCGCGCGCGAAGCCGAAGCGTCTGGGCGAACGGGGCTGTATGGACGGGCGAGTTGGGCAGACCGATGTCGGCGTCCCCGAAATCCAGTCGGCGCCCCGTGGCCGGATACCAGGTCCTGCAGACCGCTTCCTTCATGCTGAACAGCAGGCGGTCCCAGCACACGCCGGGTTCACATCGCCCGGAGTCCGCTCAGCCGCGCGATCTCACCGGGCAGGGCAATCACCTCCAACACGCCTTCGGGCAGCGGCTCATCGGGTTCGGCGTCGATCCCCGGCATGACGACTTCGGACGTACGGGCCAGGGCCGCGAACCGATAGCCGGTGCAGTGCGAAACGGTGGGGACGTTGCGCGAGTGGCCGGGGCGGCGCCATTCGCGCGGACAGCCGACGGACACCTCCTCGAAGTGGTCCCGCAGCGTGCTCAGCGCCCACTCGACGCCCTCGGTCAGCTCCCCGGCATCACCGGCGACCAGCAGCCAGTCGTCAGCACCGCCGTCGGCCGCAGGCGCAGGTTCGCGGGGCCATCCGTCACCGCTCCGACGCGGGCGGGCCGGTCGACGACGGCTCCGCGATGCCGGCCGAGATCGCCTTCGTCACCGCCGCCGCATGGGAGTTGAGGTAGAAGTGACCGCCCTCATTTGGGGGGCGTCGTCGCCGGTGAGGGCGACGACGGGCAGTCCGGCAGAGGGCTTGGAACGTGGCAGTGCGACTCCACCGCCGGGTAGTCGCTCCCGACGGCCGGGAGGATCATCCGCAGCTTGTCCGCGTCGCCCAGGATCTGGGAGTCAGGGGTGTCGGCGTGCTGGAGCAGATACGGGGACGTCTCATGGGCCGGTCGGTTCACCGTTCCGCTCTCCCACGGGCTCGGGGACGGCGTAGAAACGCATCATCACCGGGCGTGCCCCGTCCGGGGCTTCCTCACGGGGATGGCCGTAACGGTCGAGCAGCGCGTGGTACTCCCGCATGAAACGGAGGAGTTCCTCCCTGGTCAGCCAGGTGCCGTGGCGCTGGACCTGGGCCCAGCCCTCGGGGCCGCGGTACTCCTGGTGGGCGCGGCGGTACAGAGCGGTGTCGAACTCTATCTTCAGATCGGCGAGCCGGGCCGCGGCGTCGTACTCCTCCGGGGCCATGGTGGCGGGGTCGGGCGTGGTGTGCCGGAAGGGCAGCGACCGCCACCAGCGCTCGCGCCCGCCGGACTTCTCCGGGATCTCCTCGATGAGCCGCTGCTCGGCGAGTTTGCGCAGGTGGTAGCTGGTGGTGCCGGAACTCTCGCCGAGTTCGCGGGCGAGGACGGTGGAGTTCGCCTCGCCGTGCCGGCCGAGGTATTCGAGGATCCGGCGGCGCAGGGGGTTGCCGAGGGACTTGTAGAGGGCGGTGCGCTCCAGGCTGGTCATCTCGGGCATGCCGTCGGTCATGCCGCCACGGTAACCCTGAGAACCCTGAGAACCCTGATAGGTCCCTGAGGATTGCCGAGTTTTCTTTGCAGAGGTTTCTCTGCGTTCTACGGTGGAGGAGGTCGAAGGCCGCTGAAGGCAGACGAAGGCAGCTGGAGGAGGCTGCGGGAGGGGGAGATGATGCTGGCGACCGTGGTGGAGGGGACGGCGTTGAAGGAGACGGCGGCGAGGAGTACGGGGGCACAGGACACGGCGTCGGGGGATGCGGCGGCCAGGGATGCGGCGGCCAGGAGGAGATGGGCGCTGATCGCGCTGGCGGCGGTGGCGGTGCTGCTGGTGCCGTGGACGGTGGTGCTGGCCGTGACCCTGCCGGGCAGCACGCAGGTGGACAACTGGCCGCTGGCCTGGATCGGCCTCGACGTCCTCATGGCGGCGGGCTGCGCGACGACGGCCCTGCTCGGCCTCCGCGGCGACCCCCGCGCCCGCCTCACCGCCTCCGCGACGGCCGCGATCGCCGTCCTGGACGCCTGGTTCGACATAACGACGGCAGGGACGGGGGCTCCCCTGGCGCAGGCGCTGCTGTGCGCGGTGGCGGAGGCGGGCCTGGCGGGAGCGTGCGCCCGCCTCGCCCTGGGCAAGGGGCGAGGCCGACGACAGGCACCCTGACCTCGGCGCCCGGCCAACCGTCAGGAAGTCGACGGCCGCCCGCCAGGACGTCGAAGGCCTACCGTCAGGACGTCGGCACGAAACCCTCACCGCACCCGCTGATCGTCAGCCCCTCGCCATCCCGCCCTGGCCGAAGGACACTCGTAGGCAAGGAAGTTGCCACCGGAGGGGGACGGGACATGCGGGACGGCCATCGGACTCAGGCCGAGCGGCTGCTGGCGCGCGCCGTCGAGGAGGAGGTGCGGCGTTCGGGCGGGCGGATCGACGGGCAGGTGCTGCTGTCGCGGGCGCGCGGCGCGCTGGACACGATGGCCGGCGCGGCCGGCGAGGAGTACGAGGCCTACACCCGGGCGCTGGACGAGGCCGAGGCGGGCCGGCTGACCTTCGGGCAGCGCTACGCCCGCGCGGGCGCCGGAACCGCCCTGCTGACGGCGGCCGTTGCCGCGGTCGCCGCGGCCGCGGCCGACCTGTCCCTCGGCACGGGTACGGGTACGGCCGTCGGCGCGGGCGTCGTGGCGGGCGTGGCCGGTGCCGCCGCCTCCGTGGTGAAGGTGGCCGGCACCCATCTGCCCGCCGCGCACCACTCGGCGGGCGCGGCCGGCCAGCCCGGCGGGTCCGAGCAGCTGCGGCTTCAGTGGCTGACCGCGCTGGAGGTGCGCGGTATCCGCCCCTTCCTCGACCAGCAGCGGGTGCTCAGCGCCTCCACGGGCCCGAAGAAGACCGGCGGCCCGACGCTGCGCGGCACGGACAAGAGCGCGGCGGCCCGCCGGCGCACGGTACTGGAGCAGTCGTTCGGTCAACTCCCCGATCCGGACGGCCCGTTCGCGGGGCGTCGGGCGGAGCTGGCGCGGATCAGACAGTGGGCGCAGGCGGCCCGGGCGGCCACCGAGACCCGGCCGACGGTGGTCGTGCTGCACGGCGAGCCCGGCTCCGGCCGGACCACACTCGCGGTGCGCGCGGCGCACGAGCTGCGGGACCACTTCCGCGGCGCGGTGGTCGTGGATCTGCGCGGCGGCCGGCGGGAGGAGGCCCCACTGGCGACGCGGGACGCCCTGCTGCATCTGCTCAACCGGCTCGGCGCACCCCGCGAACAGCTGTTGTTCCGGGAGCGCTCCTCCCCCGACCAGCAGGTCAAGCGGCTCGGCGAGCTGTATCACCGGCATCTGACCGGCCTACCGGTGACGATCGTGCTGGACGACGCCTCGGACCCGGAGCAGGTGCGGGCGCTGGTGCCCGAGCGCTCCGACAGCCTGGTCCTGGTCACCGCCCCCACGGCCCTCGACCTGCCCGCGGACCTGCCGGCCTGGGTGCACCACCTGCCGGTCGAGGCACTGGACGCGGCCGGTGCCGAGGAACTGCTCGGCGCGACCGCCGAGGACGCGTCGGGTCCCTACGACGCCGAGTCCGCCGAGCGGATCCGCGAGCTGTGCGCGGGGCTGCCGCTGGCCCTGAAGATCGCGGGCTCCGCGCTCGGCCCGCGCTCACCCCGGCAGCTGGCCTCGGACCTGGCGGCGTACGGCCCGGTGGAGCCGGTCGAGCGGGCCCTGTGGCTGCGCTACACCGACCAGCCGGAGCCCGCGCGCCGACTGCTGCGCAGGCTCGCGCTCGTGGGCCGGGCCTCACTGGGCGCCGCGGCGGCCGCCGCTCTGCTCACGACCGACGAGGCCGAGGCCGCACGGCATCTCGCCGCCCTGGCCCGGGGCGGCCTCATCGACCATGTGCGCGGCAGCCGCTACCGGCTGCACGACCTGGTGCGCGCCTTCGCCCAGTCCCGGCTGCTGGACGAGGAGGACCCCGCCGAGCGCACGGCGGCGCAGGAACGCCTGATCGTGAACTACGCCGAGCTGGCCGACTCGGTGCTGCGCCTGGTCGACGGGAACATGTCCACGCGGTCCCACCAGTTCGGCTCGCACGGCTTCACCTCGCTGGACGAGGCACTGCGCTGGCTGGACGACGAGTCCAGCTTCATCACCGCGGCGCTGCGCCACGCGGAGGGCGTGAACCAGTCGGCGGTGCAGAACCTGCTGGGCGCGCTGTGCGACTACTGCCTGCTGCGCGGCGACCTGTACCGGCTCGGGGAGATCAGCGAGCTGGCGCAGGCCGTGGACCAGGGGCTGCTGGTGCGCTCGGTGCAGTGGCGCACCGGGATCGCCGCCCGGCAGCTGGGCGAGCTGGACAAGGCGCGCACCACACTGGCCTCGGTGGTCGACCTCTACCGGGAGGCGCACCACGACGCGGGGGCGGCCCGCGCCCTGTGCTCCCTCGGGATCACCCTGCACCACCAGGGCAACCTCACCGAGGCCGCCGCCAAGCTGCAGGAGGCGCTGGATCTGCAGGGGGCGCCGGAGCTGGCGACGGACCGCGCCTGGACGATGCACGCCCTGGCCGCCGTCCAGCGCGACCGGGCCCGTCCCGCCGAGGCGCTTCAGCTGCTCACCCGCTCCCTGGTCCTGCATCGCGAGGGCGGCTCGCTGCACGGCGAGGCGTGGGCGCACTTCCAGCTGGGCCAGCTGGCGCTGCGGATGGGGGACGTACCGCGCGCGGAGACCGAGCTGCGGGCGGCCCTGGAGCGGTACGGCCAGACGCGTGACGCGCGCGGCGAGGCCTGGGCGCTGACCCAGCTGGCCAGGGCCCGCCTGGTGGCCGGTGATGCCTCACCGGCCGTGGAGGGCCTGCGGCAGGCCGGCGCCCGGCACCGGGAGAACGAGGACGCGCGCGGCGAGGCATGGACGCTGTACTACCTGGGCCAGGCCCTGGAGGAGACCGGCGATCTGGACCAGGCGGTGCGTGACCTGGAGCGCTCGCGCACGATGTTCTCCCGGATGCGGGACGTCTACGGCCTGGCCTGCGCCCGGCACCACTCGGCCCGGGTCACCCGCGACCAGCGGGCCGCGCAGACCGGCTCGCTGCGCAACTCCGGCTTCGCCCGGCAGCTCCTCGTGGACGCCCGCGCCGACTTCCAGCGCATCGGCGTCGCCCATGGCGAGGCGTGGACCTGCCTGGAACTGGCGGTGGTCGACGCGGGCAACGCCCGCACCCAGCAGGCGCTGGCCCTCTCCGACGAGGCGCTGGAGCTGTTCGTCTCCTACGGCGACCGGCGCGGCGAGGACTGGGCCCGCTTCCTGCGCTGCACCCTGCTGCCGTATGCGGCGCCGGGCGGGCTGGAGGTGGGCACGGCGGTCGCCCAGGAGGAACTGGCCCAGCTGGCCCGCGCCGGCCACAGACTGCGGGACGAGAAACTGGCCGACTACCTCGCGGCGTACGCCCTGCTGCTGGAGCGGGGGGTCAGCCTGGAGGACGGCTGGCAGGCCTGGCGGCTGCGCATGACCCCGGACCGCCACGCCCGGGATGTGATGGGGGTGGCGGTGCCGGCGGGGCGCTGACGCCCGGGTCAGCCCCGCTGTGCGGCGGAGTCGGCCTTCTCGGCCTGCTGCGCCTCGGAGTCCGGGGCTTCCTTGAAGTCGACCTTCCGCATGTGCTTGCTCATCGACTTCATCAGGCCCCACACCGCCAGGGCCATCACCGCGAAGACGATGAAGCCGAGGACACCGGGGGTGACCTTGTTCTCGTCGACCTCCTTGGCGAGGGGGACGAGGTGCGTCACTGCCAGGCTCACGCTTGCGCTCATGTCAGGCATTGTCGCGGATGCCCGCGAAGAGGTCGTCCTCGGGGAGGGAGGTATCGACGAGAGACTTCGCCAGCTCGTACTCCTCCGTGGGCCAGACCTCCTTCTGCAGCTCCATCGGCACCTTGAACCAGCCGCCGTCGGGGTCGATCTGCGTGGCGTGCGCGATCAGCGCCTTGTCACGGGTCTCGAAGAAGTCCGCGCACGGAATGTGCGTGGTCAGCGTGCGCTCGGTGCGCTCGAACTCGCTCCAGCGCTTGAGCCACTCCCCGTACGGCGACTCCAGGCCCCGGTCGAGCATCGCCTGGTGCAGCGCCTCGGTGCGGGGGCGGTTGAAGCCCTGGTTGTAGTAGAGCTTCAGCGGCTGCCAGGCCGGGCCGAACTCGCTCTCGGGGTACTTCTCGGTGTCCGCCGCGCCCTCGAACGCCACCATGGAGATCTTGTGGGTCATGATGTGGTCGGGGTGCGGGTAGCCGCCGTTCTCGTCGTAGGTGGTGATCGCCTGCGGGCGGAAGGCGCGGATCTTGCGCACCAGCTCGCCGGCCGCCTTGTCGACGTCCTCCAGGGCGAAGCAGCCCTCGGGCAGCGGCGGCAGCGGGTCGCCCTCGGGCAGGCCGGAGTCGACGAAGCCGAGCCACTCCTGCCCCACGCCGAGGATCTCGCGGGCCTCGTCCATCTCCTTCTTGCGAACCTCGTGGATGTGCTCCTCGATGTACGTGTCGCCCTGGAGCTTCGGATTGAGGATGGACCCGCGCTCTCCGCCGGTGCAGGTCACCACCAGCACGTCCACCCCCTCGGACACGTACTTCGCCATGGTGGCCGCGCCCTTGCTCGACTCGTCGTCGGGGTGCGCGTGTACGGCCATCAGTCGCAGCTGGTCAGTCAAGACTCAATCCTCGTAAGTCGGCGCCCCGTGTCTCCGGTGCGATCGGCGGCTTCTATAGTGACGGAATCGGGGGGCGAATAATTCCGGGACCGGTTCCTGCCGAGAGGACGATCATGAGTACGGCGAGCGCGCGGCTGCCCGAGGGTCGCTACGGCCGTTCCTCGGACGAGCGTGCCGACCGCAAGCTCAAGATCGCCGGCGCGGTGCTCGGCGCGGCCCTGCTCGCGCTGGTCGGCTACTTCGCCTACCACTATGTCGTCGAGAGCAGGATCAGCGCCCAGGTGATCACCTTCGAGGCCACGGACAACGCGGTCAAGGTGCATCTGGAGGTCCACAAGGACTCCGGCACCGACGGCTACTGCACCCTGCGCTCCCAGGCCGCGGACGGCTCCGAGGTGGGCCGGGCCGACTTCCGCTTCACCGGATCGGCCACGCGCATCGACCAGGTCGTCACGCTCCGTACGACGGCGAAGGGCACGACGGCCGAGCTGCTCGGCTGTCACACCGGCTGACGACGGCGAGCGGCGGACACTCCCCGGCCGTCACCCGGAATACGTAGGCGCTGACCTGCGTTGATGTAATTCTGATGGCTTATGTCCTCCCCCTTCCGGCCTTGAATTGTTAGGCTCGTGGTTTCGCCCACCCGAGAGGGAACATTCTTCTGGGTAGGGCGATGCTTTGTATTCCCAGTACCGACGAGGAGCACCCTGTGACCCAGACCAGCGAGAACGTCACCTGGCTGACCCAGGAGGCGTACAACAAGCTCAAGGTCGAGCTTGAGTACCTTACTGGTCCTGCGCGCACGGAGATCGCCGCCAAGATCGCGGCCGCGCGCGAGGAGGGAGACCTGCGCGAGAACGGCGGGTACCACGCGGCCAAGGAGGAGCAGGGCAAGCAGGAGCTGCGCGTGCGGCAGCTGACCCAGCTTCTCGAGAACGCCAAGGTGGGCGAGGCTCCGGCCTCCGCCGACGGTGCCGTCGCGCCCGGCATGGTCGTCACGATCGCCTTCGACGGTGACGAGGACGACACGATGACGTTCCTGCTCGCCTCCCGCGAGTACGCGAGCGCCGACATCGAGACGTACTCGCCGCAGTCCCCGCTCGGCGCCGGCGTCATCGGCCACAAGGTGGGCGAGGACGCCGAGTACGAGCTGCCGAACGGCAAGAAGGCCTCGGTGACGATCCTGAAGGCCGAGCCGTACTCGGGCTGATCCACCCCCTTCTGTGACCTGGAAGCCCCCGCTGTCCGCCGATCCGGCCGGACACCGGGGGCTTCGACGTGTCCGAGGCCGGCCGCAGACGGCTAGGAGCTACGTCGACGGACGAGCGCAGTCGCGACTATGGCCACCCCTGTCGGCGCGCCGACGTAGAACAGCAGTTGGAGCACTCCACCACCGATGTTCGGGCCACCCCATTGCGTGGGGTATGTCTCCCGAGCCCACAGGTTCACTGCCGCACCAACTGCACTCACGGCAACCATTGCTAGACCGACCTTCAAGAGTCGGTACATCTCGAGACCTCCCACTTGGGCACATGACATCACGACGGCCGGCAGAGCCAATAGTGAACAACGCTGACGCCAAGCACATCCGTACTGGTACTCGTTCCCAAGCTGTCGGCGCACTCAGTCCGGTGAGGTGGCGCTGGCCGTCAACCGGCTGCCCGGCGGTACTTGCGGACCGCGAGCGTACGGAAGGCCAGGATGATCACGACCGACCACATCAGCGAGGCCAACACAGGGTGCTGCATGGGCCAGGCGTCGGGCGTCCGGAAGCCCGGGGGGAGGTTGCCGAACAGCTCGCGGGAGGCCTGCACGGTGGCGCTGAACGGGTTCCATTCCGCGATGTGCCGCAGGAAGGCCGGCATCTGGTTCGCGTCCACGAACGCGTTCGAGATGAATGTCAGCGGGAACAGCCAGATCAGACCGCCCGAGGTCGCCGCCTCAGGGGTGCGCACGGCCAGGCCGATGAGCGCGCCGATCCATGAGAACGCGTACCCGAGGAGCAGGAGCACGCCGAATCCGGCGAGCACCTTGCCGATGTTCTCGTGCGCGCGCCAGCCGACGATCAGGGCGACGACCGCGAGGACGACGAGGGTGAGCGCCGTCTGGACCAGGTCGGCGAGGGTGCGCCCGGTCAGGACCGCGCCGCGCGCCATGGGCAGGGAGCGGAAGCGGTCGATGAGGCCCTTGTGCATGTCATCGGCGATGCCCGCACCGGCGCCCGCCGTTGCGAACGTGACGGTCTGGGCGAAGATGCCGGCCATCAGGAACTCGCGGTAGGCCTGGGTCGAGTTGGACGAACCGACCTGGATCGAGCCGCCGAACACGTAGGTGAACAGCACCACGAACATGATGGGCTGAATAAGCCCAAAAATGAGCATCTCGGGAATTCTGCCCATGCGGATCAGATTGCGTTTCGCCACGACCATCGAGTCGCGGAAGGACCGGCTGATGGGATTGCCGGGTGGTGCCACGCGTACGGCTTCGCTGGCGGCGGTCATTTCACGGCCTCCTTGCCGTTCTTCGCCTCGTCCTGGTCGGCGGTCTCGGCCGCGTGGCCCGTCAGCGACAGGAAGACGTCGTCGAGGGTCGGGCGGCGCAGTCCGATGTCGTCTATCTCGATCCCGCGGGTGTCCAGCTCGCGGATGATCTCGGCGAGCAGCTTGGCGCCTCCGGTGACGGGGACCGTGAGCTTGCGGGTGTGCTCCTCGACGGTGACCTCGCCCTTGCCGACGCCGCGCAGGCCGTATTTGTCCAGCAGGGCGGCGGCGGACGCGATGTGGTCGCGCTCGTGCACCACGACCTCGACGCGCTCGCCGCCGGTGCGGGACTTGAGCTGGTCCGAGGTCCCCGTGGCGATGACCCGGCCGTGGTCGACCACCGCGATGTCGTGGGCGAGGTGGTCGGCCTCCTCCAGATACTGGGTGGTGAGCAGCAGGGTCGTACCGCCGGAGACGAGCTGTTTGATGACTTCCCACAGCTGCTGGCGGTTGCGCGGGTCGAGGCCGGTCGTCGGCTCGTCCATGAACATCACCGGCGGCGAGACCACGAGGGCCGCGGCGAGGTCGAGGCGGCGGCGCATGCCTCCGGAGTAGGTCTTGGCGGGGCGGTCGGCGGCTTCCGCGAGGTTGAACTGCTCCAGCAGCTCGGAAGCGCGCCGCCTGGCCGCCTTGGCCTTCATCTGGTACAGCTGCCCGACCATCTGCAGGTTCTCCCGGCCGGTCAGATACTCGTCGACCGCCGCGAACTGGCCGGACAGGCCGATCGAGCGGCGCACGGCGTCGGGGTGCTTCAGCACGTCCACGCCCGCCACGACCGCTTTGCCGCTGTCGGGGCGCAGCAGGGTCGTCAGGCAGCGGACGGTCGTCGTCTTGCCCGCGCCGTTCGGCCCGAGCAGGCCGAGGACCGTGCCCTCGGGCACGTCCAGGTCTACGCCGTCGAGAGCCCTTACGTCGCCGAAGGTCTTCACCAGGCCTTCGGCATGGATGGCACCTGGCATGTCTGTCTCCACGTCATCGGGGTCCGTCGTTTCCGGGTCACCACAACACACCATAACGCGATGTATCGCGTTGCTCAATGGGCTTCACCCGAACGAGGGCGAAGGGGTGCCGGCCTCAGCCGATGACCGTGTAGCCCGCGTCCCGCAGGGCCTGGCCGACCTCGGCGCAGTGCGCCGGGCCCTTCGTCTCGAGGTGCAGCTCCACCTCCGCCTCTGTGAGCCCGAGCCGGGGATCGGTCCGAACGTGGCTCACGTCGAGGACGTTAGCGTCGACCACTGACAACACCCCGAGCAGCGTGGCGAGGGCGCCCGGGCGGTCCGTCAGCCGGAGCCGGACGGCCAGGTAGCGGCCCTGCGCGGCCATGCCGTGCCGCAGCACGCGCTCCATCAGCACCGGGTCCACGTTCCCGCCGGAGAGCACCGCGACGACCGGTCCCTCGAAGGCGTCCGGCGCGGCCAGCAGCGCCGCGACCGGGCTCGCCCCGGCCGGCTCCACAACCAGCTTGGCCCGCTCCAGGCACAGCAGCAGCGCGGCCGACAGCTGGTCCTCGCTGACGGTGCGCACCTCGTCGACCAGATCGCTGATGATCCCGAACGGCACCAGGCCCGGCCGCCCCACCTTGATGCCGTCGGCCATCGTCGCCGGGTTCTCCACCGACACCGGGTGCCCGGCGGCCAGCGAGAGCGGATAGGCCGCCGCGCCCTCCGCCTGCACGCCGACGATCCTGACCTCCGGCCGTATCGCCTTCACCGCCACCGCGATCCCGGCCGCGAGCCCGCCGCCGCCGACCCCGACGACGATCGTGCGCACCTGCGGGCACTGCTCCAGGATCTCCAGGCCGACCGTGCCCTGACCGGCGATGACGTCCGGGTGGTCGAAGGGGTGGATGAACACCGCGCCGGTCTTGGCCGCATACTCCTCGGCAGCGGCCAGCGTCTCGTCGACCACCTGGCCGTGCAGGCGCACCTCGGCGCCGTAGTCCCGGGTCGCGCTGATCTTCGGCAGCGGGGCGCCCTTCGGCATGAACACCGTGGAGTGCACCCCGAGCAGCGAGGAGGCCAGCGCCACGCCCTGCGCGTGGTTCCCGGCGCTCGCGGCCACCACACCGGCCGCCCGCTCCTCCGGCAGCAGCCCGGCGATCCGCACATAGGCGCCGCGCAGCTTGAACGAGCCGGTCCGCTGGAGGTTCTCGCACTTCAGCTGCACCGGTGCGCCGACCAGCTGGGACAGGTACCGGCTTCCCTCCATCGCGGTCACCCGTGCCACACCCGAGAGCATCTTCTGGGCTCCGCGCACGTCGTCGAGGGTGACGGATCGCACGGAGCCGACCGTGCCGTAGCTCATGACTCCAGCATCGCAGTTCACGGTCGTACACGACGGGGGTGACCAAGCTGCGAGACCGGTTTGCGCAGCGCCGGTACGGGCCGCCGCCGGGCCGCGTACCCTGTCCCCCAACCCAGCAGCCCTTCATGAAGCGAGCCTCCGGCCATGCCCACAACACCTGAAATGTCGATGGACATGACGACCGTCGGTGACACCGGTCTCCTCGACACCCTCCAGCACGAGGTGGCGGTGTTCGCCCGCCGTGCCGAACAGACGCGGCTCGGGGGTGTCGGGCAGGTGCGCAACTCCATGGACCGGGCGGCGTATCTGCTGCTCAACCGCCTCGACAAGGAAGGTCCGATGGGCGTCAAGGCGCTCGCCGCGAGCATGGGCATCGACTCCTCCACGGTCACCCGTCAGGTGGCTCCGCTGGTCGACACCGGGCTCGTCAAGCGCACCTCGCACCCCGAGGACGGGCGTGCGGTGGTCCTTCAGCTGTCCCCGCGCGGGGTGGCCCGCCTGGAGGAGGTGCGCTCCTCCCGGCGTCAGCTGATGGCCGAGCTGACGCAGGACTGGGCGCCGGAGGAGCGCGAGGAGTTCTGCACCCTCCTGACCCGCTTCAACCACGCGCTGTCCGCGCGGATGACCGTGCAGGGGCCGACGTCGGCGGAACAGTCGCCGGCATCCTGAGCGACGTCCTGAACGACGCGAAGAACGGCATCCGGAACGGCGTTCTGTTGCGGGGACGGCCACCGCGGGCGCGGGCGCCCCGTCGCCTCGCCCGCCGCACCGTTGCCTTCCGGAGTCTTGACCCCGGGCCCGCCCTGGCCTCATATGAGACCGGGTCCTGTGTCGTACGCGGTTCACCTGTCGTACCGGGCAGGGCTCCTCTAGGGGAGGCGCGGTGCGTGATCGGCAGGTGTCCCGAAATGCCCGCCGGGCCCGGGAGTTCGAGGCGTTCGTCGCGGGCGCGGCCGGGCGTCTGCTGCATGCCGCCACACTGCTCACGGCGGAGGCGCCGCATGCCAACCCGCGCGCGCGGCGGCTGCTGGCACTCGCGCTCGCCCACACCTACGCGCGCTGGGACCGGCTGCACGGCGAGGACCCGTACGACTGCGCCCGCCAGTACCTCGCCACGCGCTTCGCCCGCGCGACCTGGCACCAGTACGTCGCCTTCGTCCGCACCCGCCCGGATCCACGCAGCCCGCTCGCCGCGCTCACCCCGCAGGAACGGCTGATCCTCGTACTGCGCCTCTACGAAGGCGTCGCCGAAGAACAGGCGGCGGCCGTTCTGGGCCTCCCGAGGGAGCGCGTCCACACCATCTGCGACCGCGCGACAGCCACGCTGCTCCACCCGGCCCGTCCGACCGCGCCACGGACGGCGGGCCCGAAGGTGGCCCCGTCATGAGGGGCCGGGGTGCTGCCGTGGGCACGAGGACGGGCATCAGGAGGGCGGGGTGAACCGGACCGAGCGGGAGGCCGCCGCGCGGCAGATCATGGAGCAGGCGCCGGCACCGGTGCCGCCGGACCTGTGCGCCGAGGCCGTCCGGCGTGGCGAGCGCCTGCTGCACCGCAGGCTGCTCGTCCGCCGGGTGCTGTGGCTGCTGGCCTGCGCCGCGGCCGTCGCGTTCAGCGTGTGGGCGGCCCGGGTCCACCCGTGGACGGAACCGCCCTCCCAGACGACACCGCCGATCACCGGCTGGTGATCGGCGGTTGTGATCGACGGCTGGTGATCACTGGTTCGGTGCGAGCGGTGTCCGTCCGGCCGGCCCTTCGGCTAGCCCAGGGCCTGCTGCAGGTCTGCCAGCAGGTCGTCGACGTTCTCGATGCCCACGGACAGGCGGACCAGGTCGGCGGGGACCTCCAGGGCGGAACCCGCCGCGGAGGCGTGCGTCATACGGCCGGGGTGCTCGATCAGGGACTCGACGCCGCCGAGCGACTCTCCGAGGGTGAACACCTTGGCGCGGTTGCACACCTCGACCGCGGCCTCCTCGCCGCCCTCGACGCGGAAGGACACCATGCCGCCGAACGCCTTCATCTGCTTGGCGGCGACCTCGTGACCGGGGTGCTCGGGCAGGCCCGGGTACATCACGTGCGTCACGCGCGCGTGCCGGGTCAGCATGTCGGCGATCCTCGTGGCGTTCTCGCTGTGCCGGTCCATCCGCACCGCGAGGGTCTTGGTGCCACGCAGCACCAGCCAGGAGTCGAAGGGGCCGGCGACGGCGCCCATCGCGTTCTGGTGGTAGGCCAGCTCCTCGCCGAGGCCCTGGTCGGCGACGATCAGCGCACCGCCGACCACGTCCGAGTGACCGCCCATGTACTTGGTCAGGGAGTGGACGACGACATCCGCGCCGAGCGCCAGCGGCTGCTGGAGGTAGGGCGTGGCGAAGGTGTTGTCGACGACGAGCCTCGCGCCCGCGTCGTGCGCGACCTGAGCGACGGCGGCGATGTCGGTGATGCCGAGCAGCGGGTTGGAGGGGGTCTCCACCCAGACGGCCTTGGTCTTCGGGGTGATCGCGGCGCGCACGGCGGCCGGGTCGCTGGTGTCGGCGACGGACCACTCCACGCCCCAGCGGGTGACGACCTTGGCGAAGAGGCGGAACGTGCCGCCATACGCGTCGTTCGGGATCACCACATGGTCACCGGGGCTGAGCAGCGTGCGCAGCAGGGTGTCCTCGGCCGCCAGGCCGGACGCGAAGGCGAGGCCGCGGCGGCCGCCCTCCAGCGCGGCGAGGTTCTCCTCGAGGGCGGTGCGGGTGGGGTTGGCGCTGCGGCTGTACTCGTAGCCGCCGCGCAGCCCGCCGACGCCGTCCTGCTTGTAGGTCGAGACCTGGTAGATCGGCGGGACGACCGCGCCGGTGAGGGGATCCGCGGTGTTGCCCGCGTGGATCGCGAGGGTCTCGAAGTGCTGACTGATGTGCCTGTCGCTCATGTGCACCGAGCGTAGTGCGCCCGGCCGGATGGTGGCGCCCTCAAGGCAGGGGGAGCGCCAGCCGGAGGGATTTCCCTGCATGGGGCCGTGAGCCACGCCCTGGCCGCCGTGCCCTCCCCCGCCTCGCTCCGCCCCTCGGTCATCCCTCGCCTCGCTCCGGCTCTCGACCCTCCCCCGCCTCACCCCGCCTCGCACCCTCCCTCGCCTCGCCCGCCTCACCCTGCCTCGCGCCCTTCCCGCTCCCCCTGCCTCGCGGCCCTCCCCCGCCACGCCCTCGCCCCGTCTCGCCCTCTCTCGCCCCGCCGCCCTGCCCGCCTCCCCGCCCCGCCCTGCCCCGCCCCGCCCTGCCTGCCCTCCCGGACCGGAGTTATCCACAGCCCGGCGGCGGGGTTGGCCATTTGTCGGCGGTGTCTGGTTCGCTTGAGGCATGGCGATTCTCTGGCTGCTGATGGCGCTGCTCATGCTGGGCTTCGTGCTGCTCCCGCTCATGCGGCGCAGGCGCGGGGTGATCGAGCAGGTTCCCCCCGGACACCCGGACGCCGCCGACCCGGCGGCCTACGGCTTCGTGCGCCAGGAAGAGCTGGACCTGCGCATGCCCGGCCCGGACCAGGACCTGCTGGACGTCCTGGAGTTGGTGCAGCGCACGCAGGACTACCGTGCGGCCTCCCAGCTGCTGGCCGGCACCGAGACCGAGGGTGAGCGGCGCTGGCAGCGGGTCCAGGCCTTCGCGGGCGCCGCCGCGCTGGAGCTGCAGCAGCGGCCCGGCGGGGTGCATGAGACGCCGGGCGGCCAGTGGCTACGGGTGTGGCGGGCCGAGCAGCCCAAGGACGCGGGCGCCGCCGCCGTCTACGCGGAGTTCCTGGTGCAGCAGGCCTGGCGGACGTCGACGCCGGGCACGGACGACTTCCGGATCATCATGGAGGAGGCCCGGGACGCGTGCGCGCAGGCGGGTCTGCTGGCCCCCGGCGACCCCGTGCCGTACATCGTCGAGCTGTCCATCGCCCGCGGACTCGCCTACCCGCAGGCCGAGTTCGACCAGCTGTGGCTGAAGATCCTCGACCGTGCCCCGCATCACATGGGCGCGCATCTGGCCGCGCTGCACTACTGGTGCGAGAAGTGGCACGGCTCGCGCGAGCAGGCGTATTCCTTCGCCGAGGCCGCCGCGGCCCGCGCCCCGCAGGGTTCGCTGCTCGCCGCGCTGCCGCTGTTCGCGGTCTTCGAGCACCTCCCCGAGGTGAACCTGGTGGCGAGCTTCTACCAGAGCGAGGTCGTCACCAAGGCGATGCACGGCGCCCTGCACGCGGTGCACGCGGCCCGCGCCGACGACCCGATGCTCGCGCACGTCCGCCATCTGCTGGTCTTCTTCCTGGTCCGCGCCGAGCGCTGGCAGGAGGCCATGCACCAGCTGATACACGTCGACGGGCACGTCGGCGCGCTGCCCTGGACGCTGTCCGCCGACCCGGCGGCGGAGTTCGCCGTCTACCGCGCCCTGGCGGTGGCCGGTTACGAGGCCAACGGCGGCAGCCCGGCCACCCTGCCGGGCTGACCCGGGAAGGGCTCCGGACCCCCCGGACGCCCTGACCGGCGTGGGCGCGACACGGGTGGCCGTCGGAGCGTCCGGGTGCCGAGCGCAAGTTCTGCGGGCCGGGCCGGACGGGGATGTCCTGCCCGCCCGGCCGGTGTCACCGCCGCCGGCCCCGCCAGGCAGCCACACGTACGGCGACGCTCAGGCTTTCCCCGACCGGCGAGGGTGAGACCCGGGGGCCGCGGCGTCTCGGGCCAGCTCCGCTATCAGCCGGCGTAGCTCCGCCCGCTCGGTCTCCAATCGGGCGGCTCTGTCGTCCAGTTCGGCCAGTCGGTCGCGCAGGGCCTCGGGGACGCCGGGGCAGGGGGCGAGGGCCGGGCCGGTGTCGCCGCCGGCCGTGCAGGGGAGCAGGGCGGCGACCACGCGGGTCGGCAGGCCCGCCGCGAGGAGGGTGCGGATGCGCTGGACGCGGGTGACGTCCGCCTCCGTGTAGGCGCGGTAGCCGTTGGGGCGGCGGTGCGGCGTGAGAAGGCCGGTGCCTTCGTAGTGGCGCAGGAGGCGGGGGCTGGTGCCGGTGCGGGCGGACAGTTCCCCGATCAGCACGGCGCCGCCCAGGTCAGAACTTCCGTGCTCCCGCCGCTGTCCCTCAGCACGCGCCCGTCCCCTTCCGGTGTCCGCTACTTGACCTTGTCACTGTGTCAGGCTGCAACTCTCGCTCGGAGAGCGCTGTTCCCTGTCTCCGAGGAGAGTAATGATCATCGATGCCCACGCCCATGTGCACGACCCCGTCCGTCTTCATCTCGCCGCTCTGGACGCCGCCGGTGTCGACAAGGCGGTGCTGTTCCCGACCCGGCCCCATCCCGAGCGTGCCGCCGATCTCGCCGGGCTGCGCCGGGAGTTCGCCGTGCTGGACACCGCGCTCGGCGGGACGGGCGCCTCGCGTGAGGCGTTCGCCGGCGCGCTGGACGAGGTGAGCGCGGCCGTCGCCGCTCATCCGGAGCGGTTCATCGGGTTCGGGTCCGTGCCGCTGCAGTTGCCGGACGCGGAGGTGGAACGGGCCGTCGCCGAGGACGTGGTGGGGCGGGGCCTGTGCGGGATCGGGGAGTTGACGCCCGCGCCGGGGCGGGCGGACCGGCTGGAGCCGGTGCTGCGGGCGGCCGCCGACCACGGCGGGCTGCCGGTCGTCGTGCACGGGTTCGCGCCCACCACCGCCGAGGACCTGCGCACCCTCGCCGCGCTCTCGCGCCGCCACCCTCGCGTCCCGCTCGTCGTCAGCCAGCTGGGCGGTCTGCACTGGATGGAGGCCGTCGAACTGGTGCGGGACACGCCCGGCATGTACCTGGAGCTGTCCACGGCGTTCCTGGTCATCGCGGTACGGCTGGCCGTCCGCGAACTCCCCGAGCGCACCCTCTTCGGCTCCGACGCGCCCTACGGCGACCCGGTCGTGGCCCGCACGATGGTGGAGCGGGCGACGGAGTCCGCGGAGGTCCGCGAGCGTGTCCTGGGCGGCAACGCGGCCGAACTGCTGGGGGCCGTCGTCGCACCGACCCCATCAAGGTAAGGTTAGCCTCGCCTAAGTTTCCGATCGAAAGTGCGAGTCGTGCGTGCGTTGAGGTTGCGGACCGTCCTGGCCGTGTCCGTCGCGGGAGGCCTGCTGGCCGGCTGCGGCTCGACCGCCGGGGAAGGCCCCGGAGGGGGTTCCGGCAGGACCGGCACCGGCGGACGCCACGGCGTCATCGGCTCCTCCGCGGGCCCCTCCGCCGCGCCCGGCACGCTCGCCTCCGGCATGGGCTCGGACACCGGCACCGACGGCGTCTTCCCGCGCACGGTCACCCACTTCGAGGGCCGTACGACGATCGAGGCGGCGTCGCGGCGGATCGCCGTGCTCAGCACCGGCCAGCTGGACGACCTGCTCTCCCTCGGCGTCGTGCCGACCGCCGCGACCCGCGCGGCAGGCGCCGGACTCGTCCCGGACTACCTCGCCGACGCCTTCCCCCAGGACAAGCGGAAGGTCGCCGCGATGACCGACGCCGGGACCCGAACGGCACCCAACCTGGAGTCCCTGGCCGCCGCCAGGCCCGAGCTGATCCTGGTCAACGGCTCCCTCGGCGACCTCTACCCCAAGCTCTCGAAGATCGCGCCGACCGTCGTCACCGCGGGCAACGGCATCAACTGGAAGCGGGACCTGCTGCTCGTCGGCGACGCCGTCGGCAAGGGGCGGCAGGCGCGGCGGATGCTCGACGGCATCACGGCGGACGCACGGCAGAGCGGCAAGGCACTCGACGGCGCCGCCACCATCTCCATGCTGCGCTTCACACCGGGGCGCACGCGCGTGTTCGGCGTCTCGTCCTTCACCGGGTCCGTCGCCGTCGACATGGGGCTAGCCCGCCCCAAGTCCCAGCAGTTCAGGGCGATTTCGCAGGACACCAGCGCCGAACGGATCGATTCGGCCGACGGTGACCGGATCTTCTACTCCGTGCAGGGCGACCCGGCGAAGACGGATGCCGGCGGCGTCCTGGCCGGGCCGCTGTGGAAGTCCATGAAGGCGGTGCGGACCGGGCACGCGGTGCGGGTGGACGACGACCCGTGGTACCTCAACGCCGGTCCCACGGCCGCCCGTCTGGTCGTACGACAGCTCGCCGAGCACCTGCGATAAGTGCGCCGTCGTCTGCTCGCCTGGCCGGCGGCCGCCGCCCTGCTGGCCCTCGCCGTACTGCTCAGCCTCGCCATCGGCACCCGCCCGGTGGCACCGGACGCCGTGCTCGACGCCCTGCTGCACGGCGGTGGTTCACCCGACGCGCTCGTCGTGCGGTCCCTGCGGATGCCGCGCACCGCGGTCGGGCTCACGGCGGGAGCCGCGCTCTCTCTCGCCGGGGCGGCGCTCCAGACCGTCACCCGCAACCCGCTCGCCGACCCCGGGGTGCTCGGACTGGGCCAGGGCGCGGCGGCGGGAGTCGTCCTCGCGCTCGCCCTCGGCGCCGGATACGGCTTCTCGGGAACCGTCTGGTACGCCTTCGCCGGGGCCGTCGTCGCCGCGTGCCTGGTGTACGGGATCGCCTCGCGCGGGCGGGACGGGGCCACACCGGTGAAGCTGGCGCTCGCCGGGACGGCCCTGTCGGCCATGGCCGACAGGGCGACGACCGTGGTGCTGACGTCGAGTTCGGCGACGCTGGACCAGTTCCGCTTCTGGCAGGTGGGTACGCTCGGCGGGCGGGCCTCGGGGACGAGACCGCGGCCGGGCTCGGCGTGCGGGTGGGCCGGACCCGGCTCGCGCTGACCGTGCTCGGTGTCGTACTCGCCGCCACCGCGACCGGCGCGGCCGGTCCGATCGGGTTCGTCGCGCTCACCGCGCCCCAGCTGGCCCGCCGCCTCACCCGCACCCCGCACCTGCCGCTGCTGTGCTCGGCGCTGACGGGCGCGGTGGTGCTGGTGGCGGCCGACCTCGCGGCGCGCACGCTGCTGCCACCGCTGGAGATCCCGGTCGGCGCCCTGACCGCGCTGGTCGGCGGGCCGTATCCGCTGTGGCTGCTGGGCCGCGGGCAGAACCGGTGACTCAGATCGTCGCCGTGTCGATCACGAAGCGGTAGCGGACGTCGCTGTTCACGACCCGTTCGTACGCCTCGTTGATCTGGTCGGCGCGGATCAGTTCGATCTCGGCGCCCAGGTGGTGCTCGGCGCAGAAGTCGAGCATCTCCTGGGTCTCCGGGATGCCGCCGATGCCGGAGCTGCTCAGGCTGCGGCGGTGGCCGAACACGGAGGAGAGGAGGATCCGGACCGGCTCCTCGGGGATGCCGACGTTGACCATCGCGCCGTCCGTGCGCAGCAGGGACAGGTACGCGTCGAAGTCGAGCGGCGCGGAGACGGTGTTGAGGATGATGTCGAACGTGCCCTTGAGGTCCTCGAAGGTCTTCGGGTCGCTGGTGGCGTAGTAGTGCGTGGCGCCCAGCTTCAGGCCGTCGTCCTTCTTGCGGAGGGACTGGGACAGGACGGTGACCTCCGCGCCGAGGGCGGCGGCGATCTTCACTCCCATGTGCCCGAGGCCGCCCAGTCCGACGACCGCGACCTTCTTGCCCGGACCGGCGTTCCAGTGCTTCAGAGGCGAGTACGTGGTGATGCCGGCGCACAGCAGCGGGGCGGCCACGTCGAGGGAGAGGCCGTCGGGGATGCGGACGACGTAGTTCTCGTCGACGACGATCTTCTGCGCGTAGCCGCCGTGGGTGGGCCGGCCGTCCTTGCCGACGGAGTTGTACGTCCAGGTCGGGCCGCCGCCGGTGCAGTACTGCTGCAGACCGGCCTTGCAGTTGTCGCACTCGCGGCAGGAGTCGACCATGCAGCCGACGCCCACCCGGTCGCCGACGGCGTAGCGGGTGACACCGGGGCCGACTTCGGAGACGACGCCCGCGATCTCGTGACCGGGCACCATCGGGAAGATCGCCGTGCCCCAGCCCTCCCGGGCCTGGTGGATGTCGGAGTGGCAGATACCGGCGAACTCGATGTCGATCAGGACGTCGAACTCACCGACCGCGCGCCGCTCGATCGTGCTCCGCTCCAGCGGGGCCTTCGCGGCGGGCGCGGCGTAGGCAGCAACAGTGGTGGTCATGCCGGTGTTCTCCTAGCGATGTCAGCGCGCCCGGCTGCCTTCCCACCGGGCACGCCATCAGCCTCTCCCACGCCGCGACGACCACCCAGACCACGCTTCTGCGTACGTCCGCCGTGCCTACCACTGGCGGGGTCAGGTTCCTGTGCGTACGTCCGTGAATACTGGATGTATGGAGAACCAGCCCCTGCCCGCGTCCCCGCCCCTGGACCGGCGGGCCGAACTGAGCGAGTTCCTGCGCAGCCGGCGGGCCCGGCTGAAGCCGGAGGACGTGGGGCTGCCCGAGTTCGGCCGGCACCGGCGGGTGCCGGGGCTGCGCCGCGAGGAGCTGGCACAGCTGGCCGGCGTGTCGGTGGCGTACTACACCCGGCTGGAACAGGGCAACGGGCGGAATGTCTCCGCGGAGGTCCTGGACGCGATCGCCCGGGCGCTCAGGCTGACGGACGCCGAGCACGCGCACCTCACGCATCTGGCGAAGCCGAAGTCGCACAAGAAGAAGCCGGCGGCGCGGCAGCAGCAGGTCCGCCTCCCGCTGCGGCAGCTGCTGGACACGATGGAGGGCGTACCGGCGTATGTCGTCGGGCGCCGCTCGGAGATCCTCGCCTGGAACCGGATGGCGGCGGCCCTCTTCGGCGACTGGGCGGAGCTGCCGCCGGGCGAGCGCAACTGGGCGCGGCTGGTGTTCCTGCGCCCGGACTACCGCGATCTGTTCGTCGACTGGGAGCAGAAGGCGATCGACATCGTCTGTGCCCTGCGGATGGACGCGGGGTGCTATCCGGACGACCCGCGGCTGTCGGCGCTGGTGGGCGAACTCTCCGTGAAGAGCGAGGAGTTCCGCCGGCTGTGGGCGACGCACGACGTCAAGGAGAAGAACCATGGCGTCAAGCGGCTGCACCACCCGCTGGTCGGGGACCTCGCCCTGAACTTCGAGTCCTTCCGCCTGACGGACGGCTCGGACCAGTCGCTGATCACGTACCACGCCGACCCGGGCTCCCGGTCCGCCGACTCCCTGCGCCTGCTGGCCAGCTGGGGCACGGACGCGCCCCGGACGGTGCCGTCCACCCCGTAGCGCCTCCTACGACGAGGGGCACCCGGAGACTGTGTCCGGGTGCCCCTCGTCTCGTCAGCGGGCGCTACCGCTCACTTGCCGAAGTACGCGTCGTAGATCGTGATCTCCGACGTGTTGCCCTTCTTGTCGGTGATCTCGGCGCGGAGGGAGAGGGACTTGCCCTTCGCCGGGTTCTTCACCGTGATCCTGCCGCCGCGGACGTCGGCCTTCTGGAAGGTCCTGCCGTCGTAGGAGACGTACACGGCCAGCGACTTCAGGTTGCCGCCCGCCGCCGCGCCCTCGACGGTGACCGGGAAGGTGACGGTACGGCCGGCCGCGACCGTGCTGTCCAGGCCGGTCGTGATGCCGTAGTGCAGGACGGAGGCGGGCAGCCGGACGGCGGTGCCGGAGACCTTCCTGGAGCGGAAGGTCCAGGCCGCGTCGATCCGGGAGGAGGCCCGGGCGACCTCCGCCGAGCGCCTGACCGAGGTGGTCAGCCGGTACGCGGCGTCACCGGCCGGGACCTCGAAGGTCTTGTCGCCGAAGAGCGGGTCGTCGTTGGAGCCGACCTTGGCGCCGTCGCGGTACAGCGTCGTGTCCACCGAGGTGAACGCCGAGGACCCGGCGTGCTCGGCGGAGTCGGCGAACAGCGGCAGCGAACCGGAGATCTCGTTGCCGGAGCGGAAGAGGCCGAAGTCCTTGCCGAGGTGCGGGCCGAAGACCGCGGTGTTGACCGTCTTCGTGTAGCTGCGGCCGGCCTTGAAGGAGGACTCGCCGAGCGTGTACCCGCAGTCGGCGACCGGGAAGCCGTCCTGGTCGACCCCGCCGTACTGGGTGAAGCCCAGGTCCCACAGGACCCCGCCGGTCGCGGACAGATGCAGGGTGCGGGTGCCGGGCAGCTTCTGCTGGAGGTCGACGGAGGAGGCGCCCGAGCTGCCCGGCAGCCAGCCGGTGGCGCTGATCGAGCCGGTCCTGCCGCTGGTCGCCGCGCCGAGGCGGGCCTTGACGGTGGACAGCTCACTCGCCTTGTAGTGCTTGGTGTAGCCGGTGCCGAGCTGCCTGACCGGGCCGCCGGAGGTGACGTCGTACTCCTCGCTCGTGCCCTTGGCCCAGTGGCCGTCCCACTGCTGGAACAGCTGGCCGGCGGGCAGCCGCGGGCCCAGATGGGCGGTGCGGAAGTTCTTGTACGAGTCCAGGAACCAGCTGTAGCCGTACTCGTTCTGGCCGAGCGTGAGGGAGAACCCGGGCGCGGCGAACTTGGACGTCGTGCCCGAGGCGGGGACGGTGACGTCCACCGGCCTGGCCTTGCGGGCGTCGACGGTGACCGTCTGCTTCCCGGACACGGTCAGCTTCGGCTGGGCGATCCAGTCGATGCCCTTGCCGCTGTCGTTCGGGTCCACGAAGACGGAGGAGTTGAGGAGGTACGTGCCCTTGGGCGCGCGCACCTTCACCGTGCCGGACGGGTCGTACGGGCTCAGCTCGGTGCCGCCCGCCAGCCCGGACAGCCCGCTGAGGCCGGCGTTGTAGTACTTGGCCGGCTTGCCGTCGCGGCCGATGAACTTCAGCGTGACGTCGTACGACTCCACCTCGCGCTGCACCGCGGCGGCCGTGCGGACGCTCTGGCCGGCACCGGTCGCGGTGACATACGCGGAGTAGGCGCCGTCGAGGGTGCCGCCCAGCCTGGTGTCGGCGGTGAGCCCGACGGAGGCCTTGCCGTGCGCCGGGACCGTCAGCTCGCTCGCGCCGAGCCTGAAGAAGCCCGCCGGGGCCGCGTGGCCCTTGGGGTCGAGGCCGCTGCTGCTCAGGGTGAGCGTGACGTCCTTGTCGCCGAGGTTGCGGTACGTCACCTTCTTGGTGACCGGCTTGTCGTCGGTGTGCGGCCATGCCTGCGTCCCGAAGTTCACCGACACCGGGTCGGCGACCACGGACTCCCGGATGGCCCTGTCCACCGCGATACGGCCCGAACCCTGCTGATACGGCGTGTAGTTGCCGCCCTTTGCGGAGCCGGTCAGCGCGCCCTTCAGCTCGGCGTAGCCCCAGTCGGGGTGCTCCTGCTTGAGGATCGCGGCGGCGCCCGCGACATGCGGGGTGGCCATCGAGGTGCCGGAGATGGTCAGGTAGCCCTCGGGCTTCTCGCCGACCTCCTGGTCGATGACGCTGCCCTTGGCCGCGGCGGCGGTGATGTCCACGCCGGGCGCGGTGACGTCCGGCTTGATGGCGCCGTCGCCGGCGCGCGGGCCGGTGGAGGAGAAGTCGGCGAGCCTGTCCAACTTGTCGACGGCGCCGACGGTGATCGCGGCGTCCGCGCTGCCCGGCGAGCCGATCGAGTCGGGGCCGTCGTTGCCCGCGGCGATCGCGAACAGGATGCCCTTGGTGGCGGAGAGCTTGTCGACCTCGGCTTCCAGGGGGTCGACACCGGGGCTGTCGGGGCCGCCGAGGCTGAGGTTGACGACGCCGGCGCCCTGCGCGGCCGCCCACTCCATGCCGGCGAGGATGCCGGAGTCGTCACCGGAGCCGGTGTCGTCCAGGACCTTGCCGTTGAGGATCTTCGCGTCCGGGGCGACTCCCTTGTACGTGCCGCCCGACTTGGCGCCGGTGCCCGCCACGATGGAGGCGACGTGGGTGCCGTGCCCGTAGTGGTCGGTGGCGTCGGCGGCGCCGGAGAAGTTCTTCGACGCGATCACCTGGTCCTTGAGGTCCGGGTGGCCGGTGTCCACGCCGGTGTCCAGGACGGCGACCTTCACTCCCTTGCCGGTGTAGCCCGCCTTCCAGGCGACCGGGGCACCGATCTGCGGCACGGACTTGTCGAGCGAGGCCTTGCGGACGCCGTCGAGCCAGACGTGCGCGATACCGGAGGCGGCCTTGCCGTCGTCGGTGACGGCGTGCCAGAGCGCGGCGGTGTCCTGGACCGGCGCCTGCACGGCGTCGGCGTCCAGGGCGGTCAGGCTGCGGCGCAGCTTGCCCGCGCCCCGCACGTCCGCCCTGGCGGCCCGGGTGACCCTGGCGGAGCCGGTGTAGCCGACGATGACCTTCAGGCCGTTCTTCTGGGCCTGGCGGGTGGCGGCCTTGGTCAGCTCGGTGATGTCGAACAGCCTCTGGTCCAGCTTGCCGGAGGCCACCAGGCGGGCCGCGTCGACCGGGACGACCAGCGTGTGGCCGTCGGTCCTGCGGACCTGGAAGGGTATGTGCTCACGGCCCTTGGCCCGCTCCAGGCCGACGACCCGGCCCTTGGCGTCGAGGGCGACCCGGTCACCGGTGATCAGGGTGACATGGGTCCTCGCGGTGAGCGCGGAGGCGGTGGTCGGGACGCGCTCCGCGGGCTGCGCCGACGCCGGGCTGGTCATACCCACGGCGAGGGCGACGGCTGCGGCCGTGGCGACGCCGGCCGCAGCAGCTCTTTTCACTTGTCTGCGCAAGTTCTCCCCCAGGAGATGGAGTACCGGGCGAATTCCCCGTTCACCCGGCCGGAGGCGATCCCGTACGCACGTACGTCGCCTCCCGGGATCACGCAGTATGCCGGGGGGCCGTCGGACGGCTCAATAGACGAGAGGAGGGTAAGAAAGAGCGAAGGAAAACTGTTACTCCATGGGCGGGCGACCGTTACAGAACCGCGAAGTTGCCACTGTGCAAGCGGTGTTGTGCGCGCCCCGGGGTGCGTCAGGCGCCGGCGTTCTCCCTCACCGAGATCTTTCCTTTGCGGATGGTCACCAGCCGCGGGGCCTTCTTCGCGATCGAGGAGTCGTGGGTGACCATGACGAAGGTCAGCCCGTGCTCCTTCCACAGGCGTTCGCCCAGACCCACGGACTCCAGTGCCTCGGCGGCGAGTTCGCGGCGTTCCCGAAGAAACACCGATGCCGCCCCGAGGGGCGGCACCGGAGAGACAGGGAGTGAAGGGCCGTCAGACGGCCGAACCGGCCTTCCACTGGGCCCAGTCCATGTTCCAGCCGTTGAGGCCGTTGTCCGGCGCGACCGTCTTGTCGCCGGTGTTCTGGACGACCACCACGTCACCGATCAGGGTGTTGCCGTAGAACCAGGCGGCCGGGGTGTTCGGGTCGTTCGCGCCCTTGGCGTCCTGCAGGCCGACGCAGCCGTGGCTGGTGTTGGTGCTGCCGAACACGGACGGCGCGCCCCAGTAGTTGCCGTGGATGAAGGTGCCGGAGGTGGTCAGGCGCATGGCGTGCGGCACGTCCTTGATGTCGTACTCGCCCTTGCCGTCGGAGTCCTTGAAGCCGACCGTGGCGCCGTTCATCCGGGTCTGCTTGAACTTCTCCGAGATCACCATCTGGCCCTGGTAGGTCTTCTTGTCCGGGGCGCCGGCGGAGATCGGGATGGTCTTGATGACCTTGCCGTCCTGCGTGACCTTCATCTGGTGGGTCTGCGCGTCGACGTAGGAGACCTGGTTGCGGCCGATGTGGAAGGTGACCGTCTTCTGCTGGATGCCGTGGATGCCGGGCGCGCCCTCGACGCCGTCCAGCGCCAGCTTCAGCGTGACGGTGGAGCCTTCCTTCCAGTACTGCTCCGGGCGGCAGTCCATGCGGTTGGCGTCGAACCAGTGGCAGGCGACCTCCTGGCCGCTGCTGGAGCTGACCGTGACGCCCTTCTGCACGGCCGCCTTGTTGGTGATCGCCTTGTCGAAGTTGATCGAGACCGGCATGCCGACACCGACCGTGGAGCCGTCGTCCGGGGTGTAGGTGCCGATGAAGCTGTTGGCCGGGGAGACCGTGGTGAAGGAGGCGTTCTCGTGGGCTATGCGGCCCTGGGAGTCCTTGGCCTCCGCGGCGACCTTGTAGGTCGTGGAGCGGTCCAGCTGGGCGGTGGGCTTCCAGCTCAGCTTGTCGGCGGAGAGCTGGCCGGCGACGGCCTTGCCGTCCTGCGTGGTCATCGTGACGCCGGTGAGCGTGCCCTTGCTCACCGTGACGGTGGCGGAGTTGTTGATCGACGCGTTGTCGGAGCCGTCCTTCGGCGTGATCGTGATCTGCGCCTGCGAGGACTTCTTCGCCGCCGCCGCGTCGGCCTGGGCCTGTGAGGAGTCGCCGCTGCCGCTGCCGGAGGACTTGTGGCCGCCGCCGGAACACGCGGTGAGCACCAGCACACCGCCGAGCAGAGCGGACGCGGCCGTCAGGCCCTTGCGCCGCATACCGTCCGTCATCACACGCTTCTCCATCGTTGCCGAGTCGCCGAAAACCCCGAGAGTCCCCGTCAGAACCATCAACGCTACGGCCGTGCCGTCCCGTTCCACATCCACCGGATCTGTGGGGCACACCACGTCCGCGCTGCGCGGGCGGTGCGGGAGTCGGTCCGTGCGTCCCCTCAAGACGACGAAACCCCGGACGGCGGTTGCCGTCCGGGGTTCAGGAGTACCCCGGGACGCTCAGCCGATGCCGCCCTCTTCCTCGTCGTCGTCCTCCTCATCATCCTCGTCCAGGTCCCAGTCCGGCGAGTCCGGGTCGTAGTCGATCCGCTCGCTCGACCAGGACGCCTGCTGCAGCTCCACCCCGGGCACCTCGCTGACCAGGTCGAACGGGTCCACGAGATAGGCGAGGGCCTCCGCGGTGTCCTCCGTCACAGCCCCCTCGGCCTGGCCCCGCTCGGACTGCGGCAGCTCCCGGTCGGCGGCGAGCCGGCGCAGCGCGGCCTTGGTCACCTCGCCCTCGTCCTGCACCTCAAGGACCAGCTCCACACGAAGCCGTACAAAACATGATGTCTCTTCAGCACTCATGGCGCGAGGGTACGACCGAAACCTGCTGTGACTTTCCTGTGACCCGCGATTTTCACTAACATCGCTCCACACGGCCAATTCGCCAGCGTCACAAGGGGATCGATATTCCGTGTCATCCGCTCGCCGTCCGCTGCTGACCGCCACCGCCGCGGCCACCCTGCTGTGCGCCCTGTGGTTCGTCCCGTCCGCGAACGCCTCGCAGGACTCGTCCAGAGCGGACACGGAAGCCTCCGCCGCGCATATGACCCAGCAGGCCAGGGCGGTGTCGTCGGAGGCCGTCGGGGAGAGCACCGAACTCGCCGACACGGGAAGCCCCGACACCACGCCGTATGTCGTCGGCGGCACCCTCTTCCTCGGTGTGGGCGCCGGTTTCGTGCTGTATTCGGTACGCCGCGAGCGCATGGGGTTTTAATTTCCCTTGACGATCCTTTGACGGCCCGCACATAGTTCGCCCATGAAGAGATCATCGGGCGTGCGGCTGTGCGCCACCGCGGTCGCGGGTGCGCTGTCGTTCGCCCTTGTCACGGGCTGTTCCGACGGGGATGCGAAGCATTCCGCTCCGGCCGCGAAAGCGCTGAGCGCCGCGGAGTTGAAGAAACTGGTCATCGCCGGCGGCGAGGTGCCCGGGTACGAGGTGGGGCCGGTGCCCGCCACCCGTGCCAAGCCGATCACGACCGACAGCGCGCGGTGCCGCCCGCTGGCCCGGGTGATGAGCGGGCTCCCGCCCCTGGACGCGGCGGCGAAGACGGACCGGCTGGCCACGGAGAACCCGAAGACGTCCCCCAGCGACAAGCCGACCTCCCTGGACGACCTCGCCAAGGGGAAGTTCGAGAAGGCGATACACAAGTCCCTGGACCGGGACGTCACCACGGTCACCCTGGCCTCGTACGACGGGAACGGCACCGAGAAGGCCCTCGCGTCGGTCTCCACGGCTGTCAAGGCCTGCGCCGGCGGCTTCCCCGCCCAGCAAGCGGGGACGAAGATGAGGTTCACCGGGATCGCCGAGGAGAAGGCGACGGGCACCGGGGACGGGGCGGTGGCGTTCAGCGCGACCATGGACTCGGGCGAGGGGGACGCGGCGCCCGTCCACACCGAGGTCGTCCGGCAGGGCGGCACCCTGTCGGTCTACTTCACGACGAACCTGGGCGCGATGATGGACAAGAAGGCGTACACGGTGTCGCCGGAGGTCGTCAAAGCCCAGCAGGCCAAGCTGAAGTGACGTGACAGCAGCAGGGGCCCGGTCCGGCGGACAGGGCCCCTTTTCCCTCTGCGGGGGTTACTGCAGCGGGCCGGTGACCGACTCCGCCGCGGCGACGAGGTGGCCGCCGCGCACGAACGCGTCGGCCGCGGCCAGGTCGGGCGCGAGGAACCGGTCCGGGCCGGGGCCCTGCACACCGGCGGCGCGCGCGGCCTCGATGACGGCCCGGGAGGCGGGCGCCGGGGTGAGGCCCTCGCGCAGCTCGATGGCGCGGGTGGCCGCGTACAGCTCGACGGCGACGATCCGGGTGAGGTTGCCGACGGCGGTGCGCAGCTTGCGCGCGGCCGACCAGCCCATGGACACATGGTCCTCCTGCATGGCGGAGGACGGGATGGAGTCCGCGGAGGCGGGCACGGCGAGCCGCTTCATCTCACTCACCAGCGCGGCCTGCGTGTACTGGGCGATCATGAGCCCGGAGTCGACACCCGCGTCGTCGGCGAGGAACGGCGGCAGGCCGTGGCTGCGGTTCTTGTCCAGCAGCCGGTCGGTGCGGCGCTCGGCGATGGAGCCGAGGTCGGCGGCGGCGATGGCGAGGAAGTCCAGGACGTAGGCCACGGGCGCGCCGTGGAAGTTGCCGTTGGACTCCACGCGGCCGTCGGGCAGCACGACGGGGTTGTCGACGGCGGAGGCGAGTTCCCGCTCGGCGACCAGCCGGGCGTACGCCACGGTGTCCCGCCCGGCGCCGGCGACCTGCGGGGCGCAGCGCACCGAGTAGGCGTCCTGGACGCGGGGGGCGTCGTCCTGGTGGTGTCCGGTGAGGCCGGAACCCTTCAGCACGGCGAGCATGTTGGCGGCGGAGGCGCCCTGGCCCGGGTGCGGGCGGATCGCGTGCAGCTCGGGCGCCAGCACCCGGTCGGTGCCGAGCAGCCCCTCCAGGCTCAACGCGGCCGTCACATCGGCGGACTTGTAGAGCATGTCGAGGTCGGCGAGGGCCATGATCAGCATGCCGAGCATGCCGTCGGTGCCGTTGAGGAGGGCGAGGCCCTCCTTCTCGCGCAGCTCGACCGGCTCGATCCCGTGCGCGGCGAGCAGCTCGCCGGCGGGCCGCACGACCCCGTCGGGTCCCTCGGCGTCGCCCTCGCCCATCAGCGTGAGGGCGCAGTGGGACAGCGGGGCCAGGTCGCCGGAGCAGCCGAGGGAGCCGTACTCGTGCACGACCGGGGTGATCCCGGCGTTGAGCACATCCGCCATGGTCTGCGCGACCTCGGGCCGCACGCCGGTGTGCCCGGAGCAGACGGTCTTCAGCCGCAGGAACATCAGGGCCCGTACGACTTCCCGCTCCACCCGCGGGCCCATGCCGGCGGCGTGCGAGCGGACGATGTTGCGCTGCAGCTGGGCACGGAGTTCCTGGCTGATGTGCCGGGTCGCCAGCGCTCCGAAGCCGGTGGAGACGCCGTAGACCGGGTCCGGCTTGGCCGCCAGCGCGTCCACGATCTCCCGGGCCGCCGCGAGGGCCGCCACCGCCTCCGCCGACAGCTCGATGCGGGCACCGCCGCGCGCCACGGCGAGAACGTCGGACGCCGTGACACCGGACGTCCCCACCACCACAGTGTGCATATCCATATTCAGGAGCGTACGCATTGAATGCGGAGATGTCACTAGTGGGGAACGGGGGCGACCCTTACCGATCGATGTGGGCTTCGCCTCACGGCCGGCGCCCGCGGAACCGGCGCCGTTCGGCGGGCGCCAGATGCGGCGGCTCGTCGGCCAGCCGTACGACCGGATCCTCCGGCCCCTCCCGGCCCGCGACCACCGGCCGGCCGGCGCGCAGGGCCTTGGCCCGGTACTGGGCGGCGTCGGCGAGCCGGAACAGCCGCCGGGCGTCCCGCACCTCCCCGATCGGATCCTCGGTCGAGGCGACCCCGCACGCCACGCCCTCCCCCAGCTCCAACTCGGCCGCCCGGCGGCACAGTTCATCGGCGGCCTTGACGACGTCATCGGCGGGCGGCCCGACCGCCAGCAGACAGAACTCGTCCCCGCCGAGCCGCGCCGCCAGCGCACCCGGCACCATCGCCCCGCACAGCGAGAGCACTGAGCCGAAACGTTCCAGCAGCCGATCGCCGACGGCGTGCCCCAGGGTGTCGTTGACCCGCTTCAGCCCGTTCAGATCACAGACGACAAGGCTGACGACCACAGCCTCGGTCCGGTGCCGCTCGACGGCCTCCTCCAGGCACACGTCCACGGCGCGGCGGTTGGCGAGCCCGGTGAGCGCGTCGGTGTACGCGAGCCTGCGGGCCTCCTCCAGCCGCTCGGCCTGCGCGAGCCCGGCGGCCACGACGGCGGCCAGCACGGTGGCGAAGTCGGCGGCGGACCGGTCGAACACGGGGGCCCTGACGGCACGGGCGACATACAACTCACCCCAGGCCCTGCCGTGCAGCACCACCGGCGCGACCACACAGCACCCCCGCCCCCGGCGGCGCAGCGCGGCGACCCGGTGATGGAAATAGCCCGGGGTGCCGGCGGCGGTCCCCTCGGCCGTCTCCACCCACGCGTTGGGACCGCCCCCGCCGGCCCACCGCTCGTGCAGGAACTCGGTGATCTCCGGGAACTGGTGCACCGGGTAGGCCTCGGCCGCCGGGAACTCCTCCTCGTCCGGACGCCGATCCCCCACGTTCACGAGGACCCGCAGCCGGCCCAGCTCCCGCTCCCACACCGACAGCGCGGCGAAGCTGCCGTCCAGCGCCCGGCAGGCACCGAGCGCGGCGGCCTGCCACGAGTCCCTCGGGGTGCGTGCCGCCGCCATCCCCTGGGCCAGCGCCACAACGGCGGCGAGCCGCTTGTCCTCAGCCATTACTCCAGGTTATGGAGGATTTGGCGCATTAGGGACATTGGTGCGGCGAACAGGTGGGATGCGCCGCGCGCCGCAGCCCTTCTACTCTCCCGGCCACTCCGGCTTGCGCTTCTCGTTGAACGCGGCGACCCCCTCGGCACGGTCCCCGGAGAACGCCACCGACCGCCAGGCCGCGTCCTCGACCTCCAGCCCCGCCCGCAGATCCAGCCCCTGCCCCAGCCGCAGCGCCCGCTTGGCGGCCCGCAGCCCGACCGGCGAGTTCCCGGCGATCCGGGCGGCCAGCTCCAGCGCCTCCTCCCGGTCGCGCCCCTCGTCCACGACCTGGTCGACCAGCCCCAGCCCGGCCGCCTCCGCCGCCGCCACCCGCCGCGCCGAGAAGATCAGCTCGGCCGCGCGCGCCGCCCCGACCCGCCGCGGCAGCAGCTGGGTGCCGCCACCCCCGGGGATCACGCCGACGGACACCTCCGGCAACCCCACCACCGCCGTACGGTCGGCCACGATCAGGTCGCAGGACAGGGCCAGTTCGAAGCCGCCGCCCAGCGCGAACCCGTGCACCGCCGCGATCGTCGGCATGGGCAGCTCCAGCACCGCGGTGTACGCGCCGCGCGTCACGGGCCGCTGCCGCAGCAGATCCGCGTCACTGAAGGAGTTCCGCTCCTTCAGGTCCGCTCCCACACAGAACGCCCGTTCGTGCGACGAGGTCAGCACCACCACCCGCGCCTCCGGGTCACCGGCGAGCGCCGCGCACGCCCCCGCGACGGAGCGGGCCATCTCCGTCGAGACGGCGTTCATGGCCTTGGGCCGGTCCAGCACCAGCTCCGCGACCCGCCCGTGCCGCCGCACCAGCACGAACTCCCCGAACCGCTCCTCGCTCATGACACCCTCCGGCTCACGTGTTAACGCGGGTTAACGCACTGTCGGCCCGATCATCGCAGCCCCACCCGATCTCCGGAAACCCCGGGAGGCTACGCCCGTTCGAGTGACATCCCGCCCGTCTCACCCCACATCACCCACAGGACCGCATAGCGTGCGTCCGCCACGGCGCACCCCAGGGCACGCGGCGGGGAGGGGAACCATGTCACCGATACCTGCACAGTCCCGTACGGGAGAGGAGCCGGAAGAGCGCGACGCGACCGGCGTACGGCGCGGGCGGCACCGCAAGCCGCGCCCGCGCAAGATGCTGTTCGCCGTCGGCGGTCTCGCCCTGGCCGCGGGTGCGCTCAGCCTGGTCCGGGTCACACCGGATCCGGGAGCCGGCACCCCCGGCACAGCGGAGGCGGAGCCCCGCCTCGGCACGAACGACGGCGCCACCAACACCGCCGCCACGGTCACCACCACCCCCACCGCACTACCGTCGGCGACCTCCGCCATGGGCGGCAGAAGCCCCGCACCGACGACCACCACCCCCGCGGGACCCACCACGGCCCCGGCCGCACCTACCACCCCGCCCGGCGGAACCGCCCTCCCGACCGCTCCGGCCTCCACACCCTCGCACCCCTCGACGACGGCAGCCACCCCGGCCCCCGCCCCGACAACCGCACACCCCGCGCCGACCACTCCGGCCCCCGGCCACAGCGAGGCGCCCTCCGGCCCGGGCGGTGTGTGCGTGCCGGTCCTCGGCGTGTGCGTACACCTGCTGGGCGCCCCGAGCCACCACCGGTGACCAGGGCGCTACGGCTGCTGCCCGTCCCGGCGGGCCAGCAGCCAGGGCTCGACCACGCCGAGCCCGCGCACCGGGCGCTGCCACATCGGCTGGAGCGCGAAGCGGTACACCGGAGGCTCCTCGCCCTCCTTCTCGGCGGCCGCCGCGGCCTCGGCCGCATCCGCCTCGGAGACGGGCGCCTCACCGGTGCGGATCAGCTCCTCGGCGAAGGCGCTGTCCACCAGCACGGCGTCCCGCGGCGCTATGGACGTCAGCCGGGAGGCCAGGTTCACCGTCGTACCGAACACATCACCCATACGAGTGGTGACCGTGCCGAACGCCATGCCGACCCGCAGCTCCGGCATCGTCTCGTCGTTCGACAGCGTCTCCACCAGCCGCAGCGCGATGTCCGCGGCCGTACCCGCGTCGTCCGCCGCGTACAGCACCTCGTCACCGAGCGTCTTGATGAGCCGGCCACCGCGCGCGGCCACCAGGTCGGCAGCCGTCGTCTCGAAGGCTTCGACCAGCTCACCCAGCTCCTCTTCCTCCATCCGGCGGGTGAGCCGGGTGAACCCCACCAGGTCGGCGAAGCCGACGGCGAGCCGCCGGTCGACCATCTCCTCGTCGTCCGCCGACTGCACGACCCGCCCGGCCGAGGCGGCGAGCTGGCGGCGCCACACATAGACCAGGAACTCCTCCAGCTCGGGCAGGAGCAGCTCGACGATCGGGTACGTCACCTCGGTGCGGGTCATTCCGGGCTCGGGCGGCTCGGTCAGGCCCTCCAGGAAGGAATCCATCTGCCACTCGGCCAACCGGGCGGTGGTCTGCCCGGTGGACCGGGCCACCTGTACCGCCATCGCCTCGCTCAACAGCCCCGCCTCGACCAGACCGGCAAGGCGGCGCAGAGCCAGCACATCGGCCTCCGTCAACGCCTTGGCCTGCCCGATGTCGGCGAACCCCATGGCCCGCCAGAACCGCGACGCCAGCTCCATGGAGACCCCGGCACTGCGGGCCGCCTGGAACGGGGTGTAGCGGCGCTCGGCGCCCAGGATGAGCTGTTCGAGGCGCAGGGCCAGCGGGTCCTCGCCGGGGTCGGCGGCGTCCGCGCCCTCGCCGGAGCCCGTGTCGTCGACGGTCACGCCTGCTGCCCTTCCGATCTCCCGCGGTCAGGTACCGACCGGCCTCAACTCTACGGCAGGTGTGCGCCAGCTCACTCCGTTGGGTTTGGCCGACGGTTCACGTCCCGGTACCGGTTGCGCTGACCGGTGTTGTTGCCGGCCACCCCGGGGGCTGCGCCCCGGACCCCGCATCGGGGCATGTCCGGGGACTCCTCCGCCATTGCCGGGGTGCCGGTGCGTTGTGGCTGGTCGCGCAGTTCCCCGCGCCCCTCACGGGGCGCTGCAGTACCAGCGCCTCCAGAGCACCGGCGCCGTGCCTCCTACGCGGGCCGCAGATGCACGATGTCCCCGGCCCCCACGGGCTCCTGCACACCCGCCTCCGTGGCGATGACAAGGCGCCCGTCCCCGTCGACCGCCACCGCCTCGCCCACGATCGAACGCTCGCCCGGCAGCTCGGCCCGCACGGCGCGCCCCAGCGTCGCGCACCCCGCCGCATACGTCTCCTGCAGCCCGCTCGCCGCCGGATCGCCCTGCGCCGCCCGCCACCGCCCGTACCAGTCCTCCAGCGACCGCAGCACCGCCCGCAGCAGCGGATCACGGTCCGTGCCGACCGCCCCGGCCAGCGCCAGCGACCCCGCCTGCGGCACCGGCAGCTCATCGGCCCGCAGCGTGACGTTGATCCCGACGCCGATGACCACGCCCTCGTCCCCGGCCCGCTCCGCGAGGATCCCGCCCGCCTTGCGCTCCTCGCCACCCACGGTCACCAGCAGGTCGTTCGGCCACTTCAGGGCCATGTCCACGCCCGCCGCCCGGGACAGCCCGGTCGCCACGGCGACCCCCGTGAGCAGCGGCAGCCAGCCCCACCGGGCCACCGGAACCCCGGCGGGCCGCAGCAGCACGGAGAAGAACAGACCCGAGCGCGGCGGCGCCGTCCACCGCCGGTCCAGGCGCCCCTTGCCCTCCGTCTGCTCCTCCGCCACCAGCACGGTCCCCTCACGGGCCGTCCCGGCGACAGCCCGTGCGACGAGGTCGGAGTTGGTGGAGCCGGTGCGCTGCACCACGTCCACCTCGCGGTACAGGCTTTCCTCCCGGACCAGCGCGTGCCGCAGTGCCGCGGCGTTCAGGGGCGGGCGGTCCAGGTCGGACCAGCGGCTGTCATCTGATGCATTGTGCGGCGTCATGCAAGTCACCCTAGGTGTGGGAAACGCCGCACTGCCGACCCACAGGCCCGCCACTACTCTACGGATGAGTAACCGTCCCCCCTTTTGAGCAGGCAGGGAGCCGCATCCCGATGTCGGAGCCGGAAGAGATCGACATTCACACGACCGCGGGGAAGCTCGCGGATCTGCAGCGCCGTATCCACGAAGCGACGCACGCCGGCTCGGAACGCGCCGTCGAAAAGCAGCACGCCAAGGGCAAGCTGACGGCCCGTGAGCGCATCGAGCTGCTGCTCGACGAGGGCTCCTTCGTCGAGCTGGACGAGTTCGCCCGGCACCGGTCCACGAACTTCGGGCTGGAGAAGAACCGGCCGTACGGAGACGGCGTGGTCACCGGCTACGGCACCGTCGACGGCCGCCCCGTCGCCGTCTTCTCCCAGGACTTCACCGTCTTCGGCGGCGCCCTCGGCGAGGTCTACGGCCAGAAGATCGTCAAGGTGATGGACTTCGCGCTGAAGACCGGCTGCCCGGTCATCGGCATCAACGACTCCGGCGGCGCCCGCATCCAGGAGGGCGTCGCCTCCCTCGGCGCGTACGGCGAGATCTTCCGCCGCAACACCCACGCCTCGGGTGTGATCCCGCAGATCAGCCTGGTCGTCGGCCCGTGCGCGGGCGGCGCGGTCTACTCCCCCGCGATCACCGACTTCACGGTCATGGTCGACCAGACCTCGCACATGTTCATCACCGGCCCGGACGTCATCAAGACCGTCACCGGCGAGGACGTCGGCTTCGAGGAACTGGGCGGCGCCCGCACGCACAACGCGACCTCCGGTGTCGCCCACCACATGGCGGGGGACGAGAAGGACGCCATCGAGTACGTCAAGCAGCTGCTGTCGTACCTGCCGTCCAACAACCTCTCCGAGGCCCCGGTCTTCCCCGAGGAGGCGGACCTCGCCGTCAGCGACGAGGACCGCGAGCTGGACACCCTCGTCCCGGACAGCGCGAACCAGCCGTACGACATCCGCACGGTGCTCGAACACGTCCTGGACGACGCCGAGTTCTTCGAGACGCAGGCCCTGTTCGCGCCGAACATCGTCACCGGCTTCGGCCGGGTCGAGGGCCATCCGGTCGGCATCGTCGCCAACCAGCCGATGCAGTTCGCGGGCTGCCTGGACATCGACGCGTCCGAGAAGGGCGCCCGCTTCGTGCGCACCTGCGACGCCTTCAACATCCCGGTGCTGACCTTCGTGGACGTGCCGGGCTTCCTGCCGGGCGTCGACCAGGAGCACACCGGCATCATCCGCCGCGGCGCGAAGCTGATCTACGCCTACGCCGAGGCCACCGTCCCGCTCATCACGGTCATCACCCGCAAGGCCTTCGGCGGCGCCTACGACGTCATGGGCTCCAAGCACCTGGGCGCCGACCTGAACCTGGCCTGGCCGACCGCCCAGATCGCCGTCATGGGCGCCCAGGGCGCGGTCAACATCCTGCACCGCCGCACGATCAGCGAGGCGGAGTCCACCGGAGACGGCGAGGCCACCCGGGCCCGGCTGATCCAGGAGTACGAGGACGCCCTCCTCAACCCCTACGTCGCGGCCGAGCGCGGCTACATCGACGCGGTGATCATGCCGTCGGACACCCGCGCGCACATCGTCCGCGGCCTGCGTCAGCTGCGTACGAAGCGGGAATCCCTGCCTCCGAAGAAGCACGGCAACATCCCCCTCTAAGGAGCCCGCTGTGACGATCAGAGTCGTACGGGGCAACCCCACCCCGGAGGAGCTGGCCGCCGCCCTGGCGGTGGTCCGCGCACGCGCCGCGGCGGCAGCAGCCCAGCCGCCCGGCGCGGAGGGCCCGCGGGACGCGTGGTCCGACCCGGGCAGGATCGCCTCGGCCCACCTGCCCAAGCCGGGCCGGGCCTCCTGGACCCGCACCTATTGGCCGAGCTGAGGGAAACCAACCTCAGGGGCGCGGGGAACCGCGCACGGGAGAACAACACCGGGCGCCGTTTTGAGTACGACTACTCAGGCGCCCTCACCCGGCCTGGCCCCACGCTGGTGGCATGCTGTGGTCAGACCCCGAAGACGAGCCGCCGAAGGAACTGCGCGACGCGCAGGACATGCTTCGGCGGCTCGGCTTCTTCATGGCCGTGGCCATGATCCTGGCGATGCTGGTCATCGGCATGAGGTGAGCGAGAAGCACCTGAGGTGAGCGAGAAGCACCCCGCGACTAACCTGACCGCATGACCGCTAAGCGCCGCAGGCGACTCGTGCTCGCCTCCCAGTCCCCCGCCCGGCTCGGCCTCCTCCGCCAGGCCGGTCTCGCCCCCGAGGTGATCGTGAGCGGGGTCGACGAGGACGCCGTCACCGCGCCCACCCCGGCGGAGCTGGCGCTCGCGCTCGCCGAGGCGAAGGCCTCGGTCGTGGCGGCTAAGCCGGAGGTGCAGGGTGCCCTGGTGATCGGCTGCGACTCGGTGCTGGAGCTGGACGGGCAGGCCCTCGGCAAGCCCGCTGACGCCGAGGAGGCGACCGCCCGCTGGAAGGCCATGCGCGGGCGGGCCGGCACCCTGCAGACGGGGCACTGCATCTGGGACACGGAGGCCAAGCGGTACGTGTCCGGCACGGCCTCCACCGTCGTCCGTTTCGGTGAGCCGAGCGACGAGGAGATCGCGGCGTACGTGGCCTCCGGCGAACCGCTCTACGTCGCCGGGGCCTTCACCCTGGACGGCCGTTCGGCGCCGTTCATCGAGGGCATCGACGGGGACCACGGCAATGTGATCGGCATCAGCCTGCCCCTGATCCGCAAGCTGCTGGCCGAACTGGGCATCAGTATCACGGAGTTGTGGGCGCCGGCCGAGTGACGGACCGGGCGGACACGGAGGCCCGCAGCTCCGTGTCCCCGCTCCGCGGCTCGTCCGCACGGGGCGCCGGCACGACGGCCGTCGCCCCCGGGGCCGCCACCGGTCCGGGTTCCGCCTCGCCCTTCGGGTCGCCACCCTGCCCCGCCCCGCCGCCGGCGGCCTGCGGGCCGCCCTCGCTGTCGTACGTCATCAGGAGCAGGACGACGAGGCCGAGCACCACCATCAGGAACAGGAACGACGTCCAGCCGACCATGCTCCAGGCGAACGCGCCGAGCAGGCCGTGGACGACCGCCACGCTGATCAGCAGGACACGGCCGAAGCCCGCGGGGGCGCGGTTGCGTATCGCGACCAGGACGGCCACCAGGGCGCACAGCACGAAGTAGAGGCCGAAGACGATGCCGCCGATCTTCGACGACGTCGCCATCACGGACGGGTCGAGGCCGGCCAGGGACATCTTCTGCCGGTCCACGACCATGCCGAGGAACCAGTTCAGCGCGGCGATGAAGACCGCCTCCGCGAGGAGGACGACCGCCACGACCCATGCCACCGGTCTGCGCACCACCGGTCCCCACCCACTCTCAAGCCAGCGTCGTGTTACTCCAGGTACGTTCGAGTCATCGTGAACGCTACTAACGGGTAAACCCGGGGACAAGGGTTCGCGCACCAGCAAAGAATCATTGGGCCATTCGTAGGGACTCGACAAAGAAACCGAGTGGGCCGCAGCACGCTCTCACAGAGACCTTGGCCACATGACAGGGCTAGGGTTTCCGGGAGGAGCCCTGCGCACCGCGGTGCGACAAGGCTTTTCGCGGGCGAGCGAGCCTCGAATCACGCTCCGTGTGGGCAAGCTCACCATTGGGGACGGGTCGAAGTGCCGTGTCGGCAGTCCCTAAACTCGGCTTGTTTCAAGGAGGGAGCCTCAATCGTGCGCAAGGTGCTCATCGCCAACCGTGGCGAAATCGCTGTCCGCGTGGCCCGGGCCTGCCGGGACTCCGGGATCGCGAGCGTGGCCGTCTACGCGGACCCGGACCGGGACGCTCTGCATGTCCGCGCCGCTGATGAGGCGTTCGCCCTGGGCGGTGACACCCCGGCCACCAGCTACCTGGACATCGAGAAGGTCCTGAACGCCGCCCGCGAGTCGGGCGCGGACGCCATCCACCCCGGCTACGGCTTCCTTTCCGAGAACGCCGACTTCGCCCAGGCCGTCCTCGACGCGGGCCTGATCTGGATCGGCCCGCCCCCGCAGGCCATCCGCGACCTCGGCGACAAGGTCGCCGCCCGGCACATCGCCCAGCGCGCCGGCGCCCCCCTGGTCGCCGGCACCCCTGACCCGGTCTCCGGCGCCGAAGAGGTCGTCGCCTTCGCCGAGCAGCACGGTCTGCCCATCGCCATCAAGGCCGCCTTCGGTGGCGGCGGCCGCGGCCTCAAGGTCGCCCGCACCCTCGAAGAGGTCCCCGAGCTGTACGAGTCGGCGGTCCGCGAGGCCGTCGCCGCCTTCGGCCGCGGCGAGTGCTTCGTCGAGCGCTACCTCGACCGCCCCCGCCACGTCGAGACCCAGTGCCTGGCCGACCGGCACGGCAACGTCGTCGTCGTGTCGACGCGTGACTGCTCGCTGCAGCGCCGCCACCAGAAGCTGGTCGAGGAGGCCCCCGCGCCCTTCCTCTCCGACGCACAGGTCGCCGAGCTGTACCGCGCCTCCAAGGCCATCCTCAAGGAGGCCGGCTACGTCGGCGCGGGCACCTGCGAGTTCCTGGTCGGCCAGGACGGCACGATCTCCTTCCTGGAGGTCAACACCCGCCTCCAGGTGGAGCACCCGGTGACCGAGGAGGTCGCCGGCATCGACCTGGTACGCGAGATGTTCCGCATCGCCGACGGCGAGGAACTGGGCTACGACGACCCGCAGCTGCGCGGCCACTCCTTCGAGTTCCGCATCAACGGCGAGGACCCCGGCCGCAACTTCCTCCCCGCCCCCGGCACCGTCACCAGGTTCGACGCGCCGGCCGGCCCCGGTGTCCGGCTCGACGCCGGCGTCGAGTCCGGCAGCGTCATCGGCCCGGCCTGGGACTCCCTGCTCGCCAAGCTGATCGTCACCGGCCGCACCCGCAAGGAGGCCCTGGAGCGGGCCTCACGCGCCCTGGACGAGTTCCAGGTCGAGGGCATGGCCACCGCGATCCCCTTCCACCGCGCGGTGGTCAAGGACCCGGCCTTCGCCCCCGAACTCACCGGCAGCGAGGACCCGTTCACGGTCCACACCCGCTGGATCGAGACCGAGTTCGTCAACGAGATCAAGCCCTTCGCCGCGCCGGCCGACGCCGAGGCGGAGGAGGAGACGGGCCGTGAGACCGTCGTCGTCGAGGTCGGCGGCAAGCGTCTGGAGGTCTCCCTCCCCTCCTCCCTCGGTATGTCCCTGGCCCGCACCGGTCTCGCGGCCGGCGCCAAGCCGAAGCGCCGCGCGGCCAAGAAGTCCGGCCCCGTCGCCTCCGGCGACACCCTCGCCTCCCCGATGCAGGGCACGATCGTCAAGGTCGCCGTCGAGGAAGGCCAGGAGGTCAAGGAGGGCGACCTGGTCGTCGTCCTGGAGGCCATGAAGATGGAACAGCCCCTGAACGCCCACAAGGCGGGCACCATCAAGGGCCTGAACGCCGAGGTCGGCGCCTCCATCACCTCGGGCGCGGCGATCTGCGAGATCAAGGACTGACCGCAGAAGCCAGAGAGACGCCCGGCAGACCGCTACGGTCTGCCGGGCGTTCCGTTTTCGGTACGGGCGAGTGCGACAACGCGGCTGGGGCCCCCACGCCCTTGAGGCAGCGGGGGAGTGCGTACCAGACGCCGCGGGGCTGGGGGCACCTCCCACGCCCTTAAGGCAGTGGGGGAGGGAATGTGACGACGGGGCCCAGGTCCTGTCGTCAAACTCCCGTCGTCCGCCCGGAGGGCGGGCTCGGCGGCGTTTGGTGCGTGCGATCGCAAGGCGCCGGAGCGCCCTCGTGGCGGCGCCACGTGGGCGGTTCGGCAACGCGGCGTGGGGGTCCCCCCCGCGCGAGCGAAGCCGAGCGTGGGGGAGTGCGTACCAGACGCCGCGGGGCTGGGGGCATCTCCCACGCCCTTAAGGCAGTGGGGGAGGGAGTTTGACGACAGGGCCTAGGGGCGCCGGGCGGTATCCGGCGTGCGGCTCCGCCCGCTCTCAGCGCCGCCGTAGATCAGCGACGCGCCCCCGCTCCACTCCTGTCGGCTCCATCCCCGCCCCCGAGCGGAGCGACATGCCCCGCCTAGGCCCCGGCAGGGACGCACGCCGCGCCGGGGCCTGCTCACCCCCCGAAGGGGCCCCGTTCGCCCCGGCCACGGCGATCTGCACGCCCTGGTCGGCGAGGGCCTGCAACTCGGTGGCGGCGCGGTCGTCGTGGCCCGGGGGCTCGTCGGTGACCAGGCGGGTGATGACGTCCGTCGGCACGGTCTGGAACATCGTGTCCGTGCCGAGCTTGGTGTGGTCGGCGAGGACGACGACCTCGGCGGCGGCCTGGACGAGGGCCCGGTCGACGGAGGCCGAGAGCATGTTGGACGTGGACAGCCCGCGCTCGGCGGTGAGCCCACTCCCGGACAGGAAGGCCTTGGACACCCGCAGCCCCTGCAGGGACTGCTCCGCGCCGGAGCCGACGAGGGCGTAGTTGGAGCCGCGCAGGGTGCCGCCGGTCATCACGACCTCCACCCGGTTGGCATGGGCCAACGCCTGGGCGACCAGGAGGGAGTTGGTGACGACGGTCAGGCCGGGCACCCGCGCGAGCCGGCGGGCCAGCTCCTGCGTGGTGGTACCCGCGCCGACCACGATGGCCTCGCCCTCTTCGACGAGACCCGCGGCGAGATCGGCGATGGCCGTCTTCTCGGCGGTCGCGAGATGGGACTTCTGCGGGAAGCCCGACTCGCGCGTGAAACCGCCCGGCAGTACGGCACCGCCGTGACGGCGGTCGAGGAGTCCTTCTGCCTCCAGTGCCCGCACGTCCCGCCGTACGGTCACTTCGGAGGTCTGGACGACGCGGGCGAGTTCACGGAGCGACACGGCACCGTTCGCTCGCACCATTTCGAGGATCAATTGGCGACGTTCAGCAGCGAACACGAAACTGACAGTAACCCCAGCGACCGTCTGCTTTCAGCAGTTTGCGCCGAATAACAGAAGTTGTTCGCATGGCGGGGCGGGAAGTGGTATAGGGCTTACCCGCCCCGACTATGCCGTGTGCACACGCCGGAATCCCCCATGACCAGCGGGAAGTCGGAACCGGCCGTCAGACCTCGACGCCCGCCTTGCGGGTGTGCAGCTGCCGGGCCACCTCGGCGATCGACCCCGAAAGGGAGGGGTACACCGTGAACGCGTTCGCGATCTGTTCGACCGTCAGATTGTTGTCGACGGCGATCGAGATGGGGTGGATCAGTTCCGAGGCGCGCGGCGCCACGACCACACCGCCGACGACGATGCCCGTACCCGGCCGGCAGAAGATCTTGACGAAGCCGTCGCGGATGCCCTGCATCTTGGCGCGCGGGTTGCGGAGCAGGGGGAGCTTGACGACCCTCGCGTCGATCTTGCCCGCGTCGACGTCGGCCTGCGTGTAGCCGACCGTCGCGATCTCGGGGTCGGTGAAGACGTTCGAGGAGACCGTCTTCAGGTTCAGCGGGGCCACCGCGTCGCCGAGGAAGTGGTACATGGCGATACGTCCCTGCATGGCGGCGACGGAGGCCAGCGCGAAGACGCCGGTCACGTCACCGGCCGCGTACACGCCCGGAGCGGTCGTACGCGAGACCTTGTCGGTCCAGATGTGACCCGAGTCGCGCAGCTTGACGCCGGCCTCCTCCAGGCCGAGCCCCGCGCTGTTCGGGATGGCGCCGACGGCCATGAGGCAGTGCGAGCCGGTGATGACCCGGCCGTCGGCCAGCGTCACCTCGACCCGGTCGCCGACGCGCTTGGCGGACTGCGCACGGGAGCGGGCCATGACGTTCATGCCGCGGCGCCGGAAGACGTCCTCCAGGACGGCGGCGGCGTCGGGGTCCTCGCCCGGCAGCACGCGGTCCCGCGACGACACGAGCGTGACCTTGGACCCCAGCGCCTGATAGGCACCGGCGAACTCGGCACCGGTCACACCGGAGCCGACCACGATCAGCTCTTCCGGTAGCTCGGTGAGGTCGTAGACCTGGGTCCAGTTGAGGATGCGCTCGCCGTCGGGCTGGGCGTCCGGCAGCTCACGCGGGTGACCACCGGTCGCGATGAGGACGGCGTCGGCGGTGAGGGTCTCCTCGGTGCCGTCGGCGGCGGTGACGACGACCTTCCGGGACCCGTCGAGGCCCTGCATGCCCTCCAGCCGGCCGCGGCCGCGCATGACCCGGGCGCCGGCACGCGTGACGGAGGCGGTGATGTCGTGCGACTGGGCGAGCGCGAGCCGCTTCACACGGCGGTTCACCTTCCCCAGATCCACGCCGACCACCCGGGCGGCCTGCTCCAGCGGCGGGGTGTCGTCGGCCACGATGATGCCCAGCTCCTCGTAGGAGGAGTCGAAGGTGGTCATCACCTCGGCCGTGGCGATCAGGGTCTTCGACGGCACGCAGTCGGTCAGCACCGACGCTCCGCCCAGACCGTCGCAGTCGACGACGGTCACCTCCGCCCCGAGCTGGGCGGCCACCAGGGCCGCTTCATATCCGCCGGGTCCGCCACCGATGATCACGATCCGAGTCACGTACTCCATTGTCCCGCACGCTTCAAGGTGCTACTGCCCGGGGGCGCGCGCGAGTGTCTGCGGGGGCGCGAGTGACGGGACTTTCCCTGCCGTACCCTCTGTGCATGTCGCTCTATGCCGCGTACGCCGGGAATCTCGACGCGCGCCTGATGTCCCACCGCGCCCCGCACTCCCCGCTGCGCGCAACGGGCTGGCTGAACGGCTGGCGGCTGACGTTCGGCGGTGAGCAGCTGGGCTGGGAGGGCGCGCTGGCGACCATCGTCGAGGATCCGCTCGCGCAGGTCTTCGTCGGCCTGTACGACATCGCACCGATGGACGAGGAGTCCCTCGACCGGTGGGAGGGCGTGGGCCTGGATGTCTACCGCCGGGTACGCGTGCGCGTGCACACCCTCGACGGCGAGGAGGCGGCATGGACGTACGCGCTCAACGGCTATGAGGGCGGTCTGCCCTCGGCGCGCTATCTGGGCGAGATCGCCGACGCGGCGGAGTCCGCCGGAGCGCCCCACGACTATGTGATGGAACTCCGCAAGCGCCCCTGCTGAGCACAGCCGATCGACAGGAGACGCAAAGACCTCCTGCGTCACGGGTTTCGTCGGAAACAACAAGACAACGAAAGCGATCCCGTGACGTCTGTCATCTACGCGCGTAGGCGAAGACGAGCTACTCTCGTCGACGTGAACGCATCTCTCCTTCCGGACGACATCCAGGGCGACCCGTACGCCGCCGCCGACGCCGCCGCCGCGCGCCTGCGCGAACTCACCGGCGCCGAGACCCACGACGTCGCCCTCGTGATGGGCTCCGGCTGGGCTCCGGCCGTCGACGCCCTGGGCGCACCCGACGCCGAGTTCCAGGTCACCGAGCTGCCCGGCTTCCCGCCGCCGGCCGTCGCGGGGCACGGCGGCAAGATCCGCTCGTACTCCTTCGGTGACAAGCGCGCCCTGGTCTTCCTGGGCCGCACGCACTACTACGAGGGCCGTGGCGTCGCCGCCGTCGCGCACGGCGTCCGTACGGCCGTGGCCGCCGGCTGCAAGACCATCGTGCTCACCAACGGCTGCGGCGGTCTGCGCGAGGGCATGCGCCCCGGCCAGCCGGTCCTGATCAGCGACCACATCAACCTCACCGCCACCTCCCCGATCGTCGGCGCCAACTTCGTCGACCTGACGGACCTCTACTCCCCCCGCCTGCGCGCCCTGTGCAAGGACATCGACCCCTCCCTGGAGGAGGGTGTCTACGCGCAGTTCCCCGGCCCGCACTACGAGACCCCGGCCGAGATCCGCATGGCCCGTGTCATCGGCGCGGACCTGGTCGGCATGTCCACGGTCCTGGAGGCCATCGCCGCGCGTGAGGCGGGCGCCGAGGTGCTGGGCATCTCCCTGGTCACCAACCTGGCGGCCGGCATGACCGGCGAGCCCCTCAACCACGAGGAGGTCCTCCAGGCCGGCCGCGACTCCGCCTCCCGAATGGGCCAGCTGCTGACCCAGGTACTGGGCAAGCTGTAGAAGAACAACAGCCACCACACACCGACCACGACCGAACCGCCGGACACGCCGGAAACACCGGCGGACGCAAGTGGACCGCTGGGTACGGGGGCCGCGAGCAGGCCACCGGGAACGGGGGTGTCGCGAGCGGGCCACCGGGAACCGGGGTAACGCGAGCGGGCCACCGGGTACATCGGCGGCGCAGCGGAGCGCCGGTCATGGCGGTGGACGCAGGCGGACGCCGGGAACGGGCCCGCGAGCAGGCCACCGGGAACGAGGTCGCGAGCAGGCCACCGGGAACGAGGGTCGTCGGCAGGCCGTCGCATACGGCGGTGGACGCAAGCGGGCCACCGAACATGGGGACCGCAAGCAGGCCGCCAGGTACACCAGTGGACGCAAGCGGACCTCCGGGTACAAAGGCAGACGCGAGCAAGCCACCGGGAACGGGGGCCGCGCGCAAGCCGCCGGGTACGGCGGTGGACACGAGCAAGCCACCGGGTACGGCGGTGGCGCGGGTGGGCTGCCAGGTACAGCGGTGGCGCGGGCGGGCCGCCGGTGTTGCGGTGGTGGTGGTGCGAACCTGCTCGCCCGCTTCTCAGCCGACCGAGTCGGTTGGGCGGGTGGGCAAAACGGGGGTCTGGGGGCGGAGCCCCCAGTGGCCAAGGCAAACACAGGAGAGGTTGATCCCAAGGTGCACGACGATCTCATCGCCCGGGCCAAGGCATGGCTCGCCGAGGACCCCGACGCGGAGACCCGTGACGAACTCGCCGAGCTGATCGACGCCGGCGACACGCAGGAGCTGTCGGCCCGCTTCAGCGGCACGCTCCAGTTCGGCACCGCCGGCCTGCGAGGCGAACTCGGCGCCGGCCCCATGCGCATGAACCGCAGCGTCGTCATCCGCGCCGCCGCCGGCCTCGCCGCGTACCTGAAGAAGAACGGCCAGAGGGGCGGACTCGTCGTCGTCGGCTACGACGCCCGCCACAAGTCCGCCGACTTCGCCCGCGACACCGCCGCCGTGATGACCGGCGCCGGCCTGCGTGCCGCCGTACTCCCCCGCCCGCTGCCCACCCCGGTCCTGGCGTACGCCATACGGCACCTCGGCGCGGTCGCGGGCGTGGAGGTCACCGCCAGCCACAACCCGCCCCGGGACAACGGCTACAAGGTCTACCTCGGCGACGGCTCCCAGATCGTGCCGCCCGCCGACGCGGAGATCGCCGCCGAGATCGACGCGATCGCCTCCCTGAACGACGTACCCCGCCCGGACGCCGGCTGGGAGACCCTGGACGACCGCGTCCTGGACGCCTACCTCGCCCGTACGGACGCCGTACTGGCCCCCGGCTCCCCCCGCACCGCCCGCACGGTCTACACGGCGATGCACGGCGTCGGCAAGGACGTCCTCCTCGCCGCGTTCGCCCGCGCCGGCTTCCCCGAGCCGGTGCTGGTCGCCGAGCAGGCCGAACCGGACCCGGACTTCCCGACGGTCGCCTTCCCCAACCCGGAGGAGCCGGGCGCGATGGACCTCGCCTTCGCCCAGGCCCACGCGACCGACCCCGACCTGGTGATCGCCAACGACCCGGACGCCGACCGCTGCGCGGTGGCCGTGCGCGACGGCGGGGCCTGGCGCATGCTGCGCGGCGACGAGGTGGGCGCCCTGCTCGCCGCCCACCTGGTCCGCCGGGGCGCGACCGGTGTGTTCGCCGAGTCGATCGTCTCCTCCTCCCTCCTCGGCCGTATCGCCGAGAAGGCGGGCCTGCCGTACGAGGAGACCCTCACCGGCTTCAAGTGGATCGCCCGCGTGGAGGGCCTGCGCTACGGCTACGAGGAGGCCCTCGGCTACTGCGTGGACCCCGAGGGCGTGCGCGACAAGGACGGCATCACCGCCGCGCTCCTGATCACCGAGCTGGCCTCCCAGCTCAAGGAGGAGGGCCGTACCCTCCTGGACCTCCTCGACGACCTCGCCGTGGAGCACGGCCTGCACGCCACCGACCAGCTGTCGGTCCGCGTCCAGGACCTGTCCGTCATCACGGACGCGATGCGCCGCCTGCGCGAGCAGCCGCCGACCGAGCTGGCCGGCCTCGCCGTCACCAAGGCCGAGGACCTCACCCGGGGCACGGACAGGCTGCCGCCCACCGACGGCCTGCGCTACACCCTCGACGGCGCCCGGGTGATCGTCCGCCCGAGCGGCACCGAGCCGAAGCTGAAGTGCTACCTGGAGGTCGTCGTACCGGTCGCGGCCCACGCCAAGCTGCCGGCCGCCCACGCGCACGCGGCGAAGCTGCTGAGCGCGCTGAAGCGCGACCTGTCGGCGGCCGCGGGCCTCTGAGCCGTACGCATGTCGAAGGGGTGCCCTCGCCGGGGCACCCCTTCGTGCTCACGTACGCCCCGACGGCGCCCCGCCGCCACCAGACCCGGCGGCGGACGGCTGTGTCATCGAAGTCATCGAAGCATGCGGCCCGCAGTAACGGTTCGCTCAGCCGGTCGCCAGCAGGATCGCGAGAAGCACCGCACCGGCCGCCGCGGGCGCGATCACCTCGTACGCCCAGCGCACGGTGACCTCCCCCTGCGCCGACTCCGCCGTGCCGCGCCGCTCCAGCGTCTCCCGCAGTTCGTCCATGACCTGGTCGGTGTCTGCGCGGGTCGGTCCGCTCTGGACGGCGGAGCCGGCGGCGCTGCCGAAGCTGCCCAGGCCGCCGAGCCCCCTGGGCGCGGCCCCGCCGCGCGCCGCATCGGCCGCCGCCCGCGACTTGCGGACCTCCGCCCGCTTGCGGGCCCGCAGCGAGACCGGAATGGACCACAGCTGGTACTTGCGGCCGGACTTGGCGACGACCTCGTTGGAGTAGCCGGAGCGCAGCGAGGCGACCTCGCCCCAGGGCAGGCCGATGACCCGGAACGGGTTGCGGACGCGCAGCCGGTCCTCGCCGGCGAAGACCGCCGGGCGGAGCGTGAAGGCGATCACCAGCGGCACGACCATGATCATCCCGGCGAGCGCCAGCCAGGGGGCGCGGCCATGGCCCTGGAACAGCGCGTCGAAGCCGAGCCAGCCGACGACGAGCAGCAACAGCACGCCGCCCGCGAGCGCCAGGGGCGAGCGGTAGATCCGGTCCTTGGCGTCGGGCACCGGGGGCTGTGACGCGGGTGACTGGTGGTCCGGGGTCGTCATGCTGCCGATTCTCCATGACACCGGCGCGAATGCTCCACGTACCCCGGCACCGCCGCTCATCCGTGACCCCCGGATGTGAGATGAGCAGCCGGAGGCGTCCCGGGGCTATACATCCGCTACGCGCGTAGATATGCTCGTCTGGTGACCATGCCCATCACCGCACCCCCAGCACCGGCTCTCGCCGACGTCACCGCGTCCGACAGCACGCTGCGCCGCTTCCTGTACGGGCTGCCCGGCGTCGACGCGGTCGGCCTGGAGGCGCGCGCCGCGTCTCTCGGCACCCGTTCCATCAAGACCACCGCGAAGGCGTACGCCATCGACCTCGCCATCTCGATGGTCGACCTGACGACGCTGGAAGGCGCGGACACCCCGGGCAAGGTCCGGGCGCTCGGCGCCAAGGCGGTCCACCCGGACTCGACGGACCGGACGACCCCGACCACGGCGGCCGTCTGCGTCTACCCCGACATGGTGGCCGCCGCCAAGGAGGCCGTCGCCGGCTCCGGCGTCAAGGTCGCCTCGGTCGCCACCGCCTTCCCGGCCGGCCGCGCCGCCCTCGACGTGAAACTGGCCGACGTCCGTGACGCCGTCGCCGCGGGCGCCGACGAGATCGACATGGTCATCGACCGGGGCGCGTTCCTCGCCGGCAAGTACCTGAAGGTGTACGACGAGATCGTCGCCGTGAAGCAGGCCTGCGGCGACAGCGCCCGACTGAAGGTCATCTTCGAGACCGGCGAGCTGTCGACGTACGACAACATCCGCCGCGCCTCCTGGCTCGGCATGCTCGCCGGCGCCGACTTCATCAAGACCTCGACCGGCAAGGTGGCGGTGAACGCGACCCCCGCCAACACCCTCCTCATGCTGGAGGCCGTGCGGGACTTCCGCGCCCAGACCGGCATCCAGGTCGGCGTGAAGCCGGCCGGCGGCATCCGCACCACCAAGGACGCCATCAAGTTCCTGGTCCTGGTCAACGAGACCGCGGGCGAGGACTGGCTGGACAACCACTGGTTCCGCTTCGGCGCCTCCTCGCTGCTGAACGATCTGCTGATGCAGCGTCAGAGGCTGGCCACCGGCCGCTACTCCGGCCCCGACTACGTGACGGTGGACTGATCACCATGGCATCCGCATTCGAGTACGCCCCGGCGCCCGAGTCCCGCTCGGTCGTCGACATCGCCCCCTCCTACGGCCTCTTCATCGACGGCGAGTTCGTGGACGCGGCCGACGGCAAGGTCTTCAAGACCGTCAGCCCGAGCACGGAAGAAGTGCTCTCCGAGGTCGCCCAGGCCGGTGCCGAGGACGTCGAGCGTGCCGTCAGGGCCGCCCGCAAGGCCTTCGAGAAGTGGTCGGCGCTGCCCGGCTCCGAGCGCGCCAAGTACCTGTTCCGCATCGCCCGGATCATCCAGGAGCGCAGCCGCGAGCTGGCCGTCCTGGAGACGCTGGACAACGGCAAGCCGATCAAGGAGACCCGCGACGCGGACCTCCCGCTGGTCGCCGCGCACTTCTTCTACTACGCGGGCTGGGCCGACAAGCTCGACCACGCCGGCTTCGGCGCCGGCCCGCGCCCGCTGGGCGTGGCGGGCCAGGTCATCCCCTGGAACTTCCCGCTGCTGATGCTGGCGTGGAAGATCGCACCGGCCCTCGCGACCGGCAACACGGTCGTGCTCAAGCCCGCCGAGACGACCCCCCTCTCCGCGCTCTTCTTCGCGGACATCTGCCGCCAGGCCGGCCTGCCGAAGGGTGTCGTCAACATCCTTCCGGGCTACGGCGACGCGGGCGCCGCGCTCGTGGCCCACCCGGACGTCGACAAGGTCGCCTTCACCGGCTCCACGGCCGTGGGCAAGGAGATCGCCCGCACCGTCGCGGGCACGAAGAAGAAGCTCACCCTCGAACTGGGCGGCAAGGGCGCCAACATCGTCTTCGACGACGCCCCGATCGACCAGGCCGTCGAGGGCATCGTCACCGGCATCTTCTTCAACCAGGGCCAGGTCTGCTGCGCGGGCAGCCGTCTGCTGGTCCAGGAGTCGATCCAGGACGAGCTGCTGGAGTCGCTGAAGCGCCGTCTGTCGACGCTCCGCCTCGGTGACCCGCTGGACAAGAACACCGACATCGGCGCGATCAACTCCGCCGAGCAGCTGGCCCGGATCACCGCGCTGACCGAGCAGGGCGAGGCGGAGGGCGCCGAGCGCTGGTCCCCGGCCTGCGAGCTGCCGGCCTCCGGCTACTGGTTCGCGCCGACGCTGTTCACGAACGTCACCCAGGCGCACACCATCGCCCGCGACGAGATCTTCGGCCCGGTGCTGTCGGTCCTCACCTTCCGCACGCCGGACGAGGCGGTCGCCAAGGCGAACAACACGCAGTACGGCCTGTCGGCGGGCATCTGGACCGAGAAGGGCTCGCGGATCCTGGCGGTGGCGAGCAAGCTCCGCGCGGGCGTGATCTGGTCCAACACGTTCAACAAGTTCGACCCGACCTCGCCGTTCGGCGGCTACAAGGAGTCGGGCTTCGGCCGCGAGGGCGGCCGCCACGGCCTGGAGGCGTACCTCGATGTCTGACCGTTTGAACGTCTTCAAGACCTACAAGCTGTACGTCGGCGGGAAGTTCCCGCGTTCCGAGAGCGGCCGGGTGTACGAGGTGACGGACTCGAAGGGCAAGTGGCTGGCCAACGCTCCCCTCTCCTCCCGCAAGGACGCCCGGGACGCGGTCGTGGCCGCGCGCAAGGCGTTCGGCGGCTGGTCCGGCGCGACGGCGTACAACCGCGGCCAGGTCCTCTACCGCGTCGCGGAGATGCTGGAGGGCCGCCGCGAGCAGTTCGTGCGCGAAGTGGCCGACGCGGAGGGCCTGTCCAAGGCGAAGGCGGCCGCGATCGTGGACGCCGCGATCGACCGCTGGGTCTGGTACGCGGGCTGGACCGACAAGATCGCCCAGGTGACCGGCGGCGCCAACCCGGTCGCGGGCCCGTTCTTCAACCTCTCCTCCCCGGAGCCGACCGGCGTCGTCGCCGTACTGGCCCCGCAGGAGTCGTCCTTCCTGGGCCTGGTCTCGGTCGTCGCCCCCGTGATCGCCACCGGCAACACCGCGGTCGTGATCGCGAGCGAGAAGGCCCCGCTCCCGGCCCTCTCCCTGGCAGAGGTGCTGGCCACCTCCGACGTCCCCGGCGGCGTGGTCAACGTCCTGTCCGGCCGTACGGCGGAGATCGCGGCGCCGCTCGCCGCGCACCAGGACGTCAACGCGATCGACCTCGCGGGCGCCGACGAGGCGCTGGCGAAGGAGCTGGAGATCGCGGCGGCGGACAACCTGAAGCGGGCACTTCGTCCACAGGCTGTGGATTACTTCGAGACGCCGGGCATCGACCGGATGACGGCGTTCCTGGAGACCAAGACGGTCTGGCACCCGACGGGTTCGCTGGGCGCGTCCGGCTCGTCGTACTGAGCCGGGCACCCGCCGCACCGCGCCGGTCCTCACGACCGAGAGCCGTGTCTTCCCTCCGTCCGGGGAAGGCGCGGCTCTCTCGTGTGGTCGGCCACCGGCGTCCGCGGTCGGCTACTCCATTCCGGCCATGCCGCCCAGCACCCCGCTGAGCCCCTCCGTCACCGGAACGATGCCGACCGGACCGGTCCGGGCGATCGGGCCGGTCAGGCTGCCGAGGTCGCCTTCGTCGACCGGGAGGACACGGGTGTGGGCGACCGGGGTGTACTGGAGGGCCTCCAGGGGGACGGCGGCGTAGTCGGTCAGCCCCGGCACCTGGGTCCCGGCCTGCGGGGACATCGCCTCGAGCGAGGCGGCCCGCAGGGGCACCTCCGCGGCGCGAGGGGCGTCCGCCGCGGAGGCCGTCGCCACGCCCGCGCCCAGCGCCGCCGTGGCGGTCGCGAGGACGATGAGGGCGCGCTGCGCGGTGTGGTTGAGGGGGGACGCGTGTCGTGCCATGCGGGGCCACCTTCTGATACGCAGGGTAAAGAGGTCGACACGTAGGGTAGTTGAGGCGGGAGTCACGCTCAAAAGCCGACCCGCGGGGTCGGCAGGCGGCCCACCATGCGTCAAACTGGTGTTCCGTGAGCATTCATCCTCCGTCCCCCGCCCGAGTCGTGCTGCTGTGCGGTCCCTCGGGCTCGGGCAAGTCACTCGTCGCCGCCCGTTCCGGGCTCCCCGTACTGCGCCTCGACGACTTCTACAAGGAGGGCGACGACCCGACTCTGCCCCTGGTGGAGGGGAGTTCGGACATCGACTGGGACCACCCGGAGTCATGGGACGCGGCCGTCGCCGTCGAGGCGATCAGCCGGCTGTGCGCCACCGGGTCGACACCGGTACCGGTGTACGACATCGCGCTGAGCGCCCGCACCGGCGAGGAGACGCTGCACATAGGCCGTACCCCACTGTTCGTCGCGGAGGGCATCTTCGCCGCGGAGATCGTCGGGCGCCTGCGCGAACTGGGTGTACTCGCGGACGCGCTGTGTCTGACCCGGGGCGCCGTCACCACCTTCCGCCGCCGCTTCCTGCGCGATCTGAAGGAGGGGCGCAAGTCGGTGCCGTTCCTGCTGCGCCGCGGCTGGCGGCTGATGCGCACGGAGCGGTCGATCGTGGCCCGCCAGGTGTCCCTGGGCGCGCATCCGTGCGGCCGGGACGAGGCGCTGGGCCGGCTGGCGGCAGCGGCGGCGGGGCGGCACGCACGCCAGCAGACGGCGGCGTAGCGGTCGTACACCCGCCTGGACGGGTGCCCCCGCCCGCACACACGAGAAGCGGGACTGGACAGGCCCCCCGGCCCTCCAGTCCCGCTTCCTGTGTCCCCCCGTTTTCCGTTCCCCCGTGTCCCCCCGGGTCACCCCCCAGTGACCCCTGACCTTCAGGCGACCAGCTCGCCGAAGGCGTTCTCCTCGTCACGGCCGAAGCTGAGGACCTCGTCCTCGCGCAGCCGGCGGAGCGACCGCCAGATGCTGGACTTCACCGTGCCGACACTGATGTCGAGGATCTCCGCGATCTCCGGGTCCGTGCGGCCCTCGTAGTAGCGCAGGACCAGCATGGTGCGCTGCAGCTCGGGCAGCCGCGCCAGCGCCTGCCACAGGACCGCGCGCAGTTCGGTGCCGCGCATCGCGTCCGTGTCGGAGGGCGTCTCCGGCAGTTCCTCGGTCGGGTACTCGTTGAGCTTGCGGCGCCGCCAGGCGCTGATGTGCAGGTTGGTCATGGTGCGGCGGAGGTATCCGCCGACCGCCGCCTTGTCACTGATCCGGTCCCACGCCTTGTACGTCGAGAACAGCGCGCTCTGCAGCAGGTCCTCGGCCTCGAAGCGGTCGCCGGTCAGGTGGTAGGCGGTGGCGTACAGGGAGGCGCGGCGCTCCTGGACGTAGGCGGTGAACTCCGCCTCCGTCAGGGAACGGCGCTGCTCCCCCGAGTCCCCCCTGTACGCGTTCCCCCCGTGCGTTTCCCCCGTGTGGCCGTCAACCACCGTCATGTACGCGGTGTGCTGACGCCCGGTGCCGCGAGCGCACCCCCGCCCGCTCACGGCACCGGACTTCTCGGCACCCCGGTGCACATCGTGCAGACGCGTGACTACGGCGCTGGTGCTGATGCTGTGCAGCGTGTTCATCTCGCGCTCCCCGTGGTGGACTTCCGGTGGTTCGGTCTTGCCGGGCCGTCTCCGGCTGACCGTCCGGCCCGTGTCCAAAAGACTGCCGGGGTGACTTCATCGGCGTGTCCGTCGACTGTCACAGACCTGTCACAGGGGTCCCGCCCAGGCCCGTCACAGGAAGTGCACAGAGGGTGGCAGTAGGAAAGGCCTGGTGCGCGCAGGTCGTACGACACCCCGTCCATGGGCCAGAATGAGCCCGTGCCTTCCCTGTTGCTGATCGAGGACGACGACGCCATCCGGACGGCCCTGGAGCTCTCCCTGACGCGCCAGGGTCACCGGGTGGCCACCGCTGCCAGCGGTGAGGACGGTCTGAAGCTGCTGCGCGAGCAGCGGCCCGACCTGATCGTGCTGGACGTCATGCTGCCCGGTATCGACGGCTTCGAGGTGTGCCGGCGCATCCGGCGCACCGACCAGCTGCCGATCATCCTGCTGACCGCGCGCAACGACGACATCGACGTCGTGGTCGGGCTGGAGTCGGGAGCCGACGACTACGTCGTCAAACCCGTCCAGGGCCGGGTGCTGGACGCCCGGATCCGGGCCGTGCTGCGGCGCGGGGAACGCGAGTCCAGCGACTCGGCGACCTTCGGCAACCTCGTCATCGACCGCTCGGCGATGACCGTGACGAAGAACGGCGAGGATCTGCAGCTGACCCCGACCGAGCTGAGGCTGCTGCTGGAGCTGAGCCGGCGGCCCGGTCAGGCGCTGTCCCGCCAGCAGCTGCTGCGGCTGGTGTGGGAGCACGACTATCTGGGTGACTCGCGCCTGGTGGACGCGTGTGTGCAGCGGCTGCGCGCCAAGGTGGAGGACGTGCCGTCGTCCCCGACCCTGATCCGCACCGTCCGTGGTGTCGGCTACCGCCTGGACAGCCCTCAGTGACCGACACGCAAGGGGGGCTGCGCGGCTGGGCCGCGGGACGCAAGGGACATCTGTCGCGGCTCAGGTTCACCAGCCTCAGGCTGCGCCTGGTCGTCGTCTTCGGGCTGGTGGCCCTGACGGCCGCCGTGTCGGCGTCGGGCATCGCCTACTGGCTGAACCGGGAGGCGGTGCTCACCCGCGCCCAGGACGCGGTGCTGCGCGACTTCCGGCAGGAGATGCAGAACCGCGCGGGCGCGCTGCCGGAGCATCCCTCACAGGACCAACTCCAGCGTGCGGCGGGCCAGATGGCGGCCAGCAGCCAGCGCTTCAGCGTGCTCCTGGTCGCCCAGGACGCCGACGGCAAGGCGGTGTACGGCAACTCGGGCGGCATCAACGGCTTCTCGCTGGAGGACGTGCCGAAGACGCTGCGCACGGCCGTGCACAAGCAGCAGAAGGTGACCGACGCCAACAAGGAGCCGTACCACCTGTACTGGCAGCGGGTCGTGCAGCACGGCACGCCGTATCTGGTGGCCGGTACCCAGGTGATCGGCGGCGGCCCCACGGGCTATATGGCCAAGTCCCTGGAGCCGGAGGCGAAGGACCTCAACTCGCTGGCCTGGTCACTGGGCATCGCCACCGGGCTCGCCCTGATCGGCGCCGCGCTGCTCGCGCAGGCCGCCGCCACGACCGTACTGAAACCGGTGCACCGGCTGGGCGTCGCCGCCCGGCGGCTCGGCGAGGGCAGACTGGACACCCGGCTGCAGGTGTCCGGCACGGACGAACTCGCCGACCTCTCGCGGACGTTCAACAACGCGGCCGAGGCGCTGGAGCAGCGGGTCGCGGAGATGGCCGCGCGGGACGAGGCGTCCCGCCGTTTCGTGGCGGACATGTCGCACGAGCTGCGTACGCCGCTGACCGCGATCACCGCCGTCACGGAGGTGCTGGAGGAGGAGCTGGAGTCGGAGGCCGGCGGCATCGATCCGATGATCGAGCCCGCGGTCCGGCTGGTGGTCAGCGAGACCCGGCGGCTGAACAACCTGGTCGAGAACCTGATGGAGGTCACCCGCTTCGACGCGGGCACCGCCCGGCTGGTCCTCGACGACGTCGACATCGCCGACCAGATCACCGCCTGCATCGACGCCCGAGCCTGGCTGGACGCGGTCGAGCTGGACGCCGAACGCGGCATCCATGCCCGCCTCGATCCGCGCCGACTGGACGTCATCCTCGCCAACCTGATCGGCAACGCGCTCAAACACGGCGGGTCGCCGGTGCGGGTGTCGGTGCGCATAGACGGCGAGGATCTGGTCGTCGCGGTGCGCGACCACGGGCCCGGCATCCCCGAGGACGTCCTGCCGCATGTCTTCGACCGCTTCTACAAGGCGAGCGCCTCCCGGCCGCGCTCCGAGGGAAGCGGCCTGGGCCTGTCCATCGCCATGGAGAACGCCCACATCCACGGCGGCGAGATCACCGCCGCCAACTCGCCCGACGGCGGCGCGGTGTTCACCCTACGGCTGCCGCGGGACGCCTCCCGGCTGACGGAGGAACCCGACGAGGGCGAGAAGAACGGCAAGAACACCGCAGGAAATCCGGGAAGCGCCGAAAGCGCGGAAAGATCAGGAGAGGAGGGGTCATGACCGTACGACGCTTGCTGGCGCTGCCCCTCCTGGGCCTGCTGCTCAGCGGCTGCGGCATCCGGGCCACGCAGGTCCCGACCGACTTCGGCGCGGCGCCCTCGCGGGTGCCGTGCACGCTGGCCGGAGCGGACCTGTCCACGCAGTCCGCGCACGGCGTGCCCGTGCAGGTCTTCCTGCTCTGCGGGGCGTCCCTGGTGGCCGTCGACCGGACGGTGCGCGTCCCGGAGGGCACCCCGGACGCGCGGCGCCGGGTGATCGTGGCGCAGGGACTGCTGGACCAGCTCGCGGCGTCCCCGTCGGCGGCCGAGCGCTCCGCGGGCTATACGACGTATGTGCCGGGCGGGCTCAGCGTGAGCGGGCCCGGTCCGAAGGACCCCGAGGACGCGCTCCGGCTGAGCGCGCCGCCGTCGCGGCTGACCTCCTACGCCCTGGCCCAGCTGGTGTGCACCCTGTCCGACTCGGCGGCGACGGAGGGCGACGGCTCGGTCATCCTGGGCGGCCCGGACACCGGCCGCCTCCGCCGCTACGCGTGCACCGCCGACGTCCGCGACCGCCCGGGCAACGCCGAGCCACCGTCCAGCGAGGTCCGGGGCCGCTAGCGGGGCCGCCCCCAGGGGTGCCGCGGCCGCCTTACTCGCACAGGCTCCCGAAAAAGTTGCGGCCCGGAACCGTTCGGGCCCGGCGGTGCGTCTAGGGGGTCGTGCAGCGTCAAGGCTCCATCGGCGGCAGCGCCGCGATCCGCATCCGGGCGACAGGCGGTGTCCTCCTCGTCGTCCACCTCACCCTCGTCGCCTGGCTGATGCTGCGACCCCTGGACGTGCCCTGGGTGACACCCCCCAATCTGCACCCCCTCGCCGGCATCCGTGCCGACCTCGCGCTGGGCTGGCCGCAGGCCGCCAAGCCCCTCGGCGAGGGCCTGGCCCTGCTCGCCCCGCTGGGCGTGCTGCTGCCGATGGCACACGGCAGGCTCGCCGTCTCCCCGCTCGCCTCGCTGATCCGCACGGCCGCCGCGGGCGCCCTGATCTCCCTCGGCATCGCCCTGCTGCAGACCGGCGTTCCCGGCAGGGTGGTGGACATCGACTCGCTGCTGCTCAACACCGCCGGCGTGATCCTGGCCCACCTGCTCGTCGTGCCCGCGGGCCGCGCCCGGCTGCGCAGGCGGCAGGTGCACGACGACGCCGAGGCCCGGCCCGTCACCGTCCAGGAGGAGCTGTCTCAGGGGCGCACCCCGACGATTCCCAGGGTCGGAATGGCTCCTTAGAGCGATGCTTCGCCCGGTTCGTCTCCGTATCGTCGAGAACAGCTGAAGGACAGCGAGATCGACGACCACGTCGACAACCACGGAGGAGCCGTCATGACCGCCCTTGCCCGTCCCACCCACGGCCGCATGATCGGCGGAGTGTGCGCAGCGCTGGCGAGGCGCTTCGGCACCTCCGCGACGACGATGCGGGTGATCTTCCTGCTGTCCTGCCTGCTGCCCGGCCCGCAGTTCCTGCTCTACATAGCGCTGTGGATCCTGCTGCCCGCCGAGGACAAGTCGCACACCGCCTGGTGATCGCCTGGTGATCGCCTGGTGCGACCGACCGACCGGCGCCCGGACGCCGTCGGGGCGCCCCAGGACCGGACCGGGGCGCCCCGACGGCGTCGCATGGAGTCGGCGTCAGCCGAGCGTGACCCCCTTCATCGGCAGGTTCTGCGTGGGCAGGCTCTGGGTGTTCAGACCCTGCGTCGGCAGACTCGGCGCGGACAGCCCGCCGATGCGGCTGTGCAGCGGGGCGGTCGGCCCGCCCTGCAGCGCGTTCTCTACGGCCGGCCGCGTGGCGGCCACCCCGGCACCCAGGGCGTCCTGCCCCCGGCTGAGGGCGTCCTGCCCGCGGGTGAGGGCGTCGGCGGTGCCCGGCTGCGCCGTGCCGACGTTCTCGGCCGGCAGCGTCCGGCTGACGGAGTCGAGCGCCGGGGTCGCGTCCGGGGCGGCCGGGGCCGCGTTGGCCGCGCCCGCGCCGAGGGCGGCGAAGGCCGCACCGAGAGCTGCGACACCGAAGGTCCTGGCGGCGGAGTGCTTCATGATAAATGCGTCCTTGAAACGAGGGGACGGGGGAACAAAAACGATGAATGGTCCTCGACCGTAAACACGCCCGATCACCTGCCGCAAACACCGAAATGCGGACGGGTTGTGAACGCACTGTTCACAACCCGGAACCCGTCGACCTGCCGCTATCCCGCGGATCCGTCAGAAGCCCTGGTGGCGGCCACCTACTGAAACAGCCATTCGGATTTCAGCTCCGCATATCCGGGCTTGACGACGTCATTAATCATCGCCAGCCTTTCATCGAAAGGAATGAACGCCGATTTCATTGCATTGACGGAGAACCATTGCAGATCATCGAGGGTGTAGCCGAACGCCTCGACGAGATGCTCGAATTCCTGGCTCATGCTCGTGTGCGACATCAGCCGGTTGTCGGTGTTCACCGTGGCCCGGAAGTGCAGCCGGCGCAGCAGCCCGATCGGATGCTCGGAGTAGGAGGGCGCGGCCCCGGTCTGCAGGTTCGAGCTGGGGCACAGCTCCAGCGGGATCCGCTTGTCGCGGACGTACGACGCGAGCCGGCCGAGCAGCACGGAGCCGTCCTCGCGGACCTCGATGTCGTCGATGATCCGCACGCCGTGCCCGAGCCGGTCGGCGCCGCACCACTGGAGGGCCTGCCAGATGGACGGCAGCCCGAAGGCCTCGCCGGCGTGGATGGTGAAGTGGTTGTTCTCGCGCTTGAGGTACTCGAAGGCGTCCAGGTGCCGGGTGGGCGGGTGGCCGGCCTCGGCGCCCGCGATGTCGAAGCCGACGACGCCGAAGTCCCGGTGGCGGTTGGCGAGTTCGGCGATCTCCAGGGAGCGGGCCGCGTGCCGCATGGCGGTCAGCAGGGCGCCGACCCGGATCCGCCGGCCGGTCTCCCGGGCGAGCCGCTCGCCCTCGCGGAACCCCTCGTTGACGGCCTGGACGACCTCTTCCAGGGTCAGCCCGCCCTCCAGGTGCTGCTCGGGGGCGTAGCGCACCTCGGCGTAGACGACGCCGTCCTCGGCGAGGTCCTCGGCGCACTCCCGGGCGACGCGGACGAGCGCCTCGCGGGTCTGCAGCACGCCTACGGTGTGCTTGAAGGTCTCCAGATACCGTTCCAGCGAGCCGGAGTCGGCGGCCTCGCGGAACCAGATGCCCAGCTTGTCCGGATCGGTCTCGGGAAGCTCCGAGTAGCCGCCCTCCCGGGCGAGTTCGACGACGGTGCCGGGGCGCAGCCCGCCGTCGAGATGATCGTGCAGCAGAACCTTCGGCGCCCGGCGGATCTGGTCCGGCGTCGGAACGTGCACCGGGACGCTCGCCGAGACGGTCCCGGTCGGTGCGGTCTCGCTCGTCATTTCCGCACTGTAACGCCTACGCGCGTAGAGGGCCCGGTGAACGCGGCAACACTTTCCGGGCAGCTTTCCGTCGATACCCAACGGTGACCGCATGTACGGGTTTCGTCCACCGCCCCTTCTGACACTGTTCTGTCATGGGACAGCAAGCGACACCGGTCCGAACGGCCGGGCTGGGGAAGGCGGTCGGCCCGGTGCCGACGGCGGTGAGCGGAGCGGTGCTGCTGCTCCCCGGCGGGGAGGAAGTCTCCGCCCGCAGGCCGTCCTCCGTATGGGCGACGGCCTCCGTCCGCTCCCTGCGCCGCACGATCGCCCGCGCGGGCCGGGCCGAGGGGCTGGCTGTCCATACCGTCCACTACCGGTACCGGGGCTGGAACGGCAGCGAGGCCCACCTCGCCGCGGACGCGGAATGGGCCGCCGACGAGGTCGTACGACGGTACGGGGATGTCCCCGTGTGCCTGGTCGGGGTGGACATGGGCGGACGGGCCGCACTGCGGGCGGGCGGCCACGAAGCCGTCAACTCCGTGGTGGCGCTGGCCCCTTGGCTGCCGGAGGAGGATGTGGCCGCGCCCGCCGAGCCGGTGCGTCAGCTGACGGGGCGCCGGGTGCTGATCGTGCACGGCACGAACGACGAACGGACCGATCCCGAGCTGTCGTTCCGGTTCGCGGCGCGGGCGAAGAAGGCGAACCGGGAGGTGTGCCGGTTCGAAGTGCACTCCGACGGGCACGGGTTGCATGGCCACCGGGACGAAGTGGCCTGCCTGGCCGCCGACTTCATGATGGGTGCGCTGTTCGGGCACCATGTGTCGCGGCCTGTCGCGGACGCGCTGGCCGCTCCGCCGCCGATCGGGCTTCGGATGCCGTTGGCCGTGGGGTTCGGCCGGTCGCTGAAGCGGTAGGGCTCGGGCGGGGGTCCAGTGCCCCGGCAGGCAACGTCTGCCCTTGAGGAGCGGCGTCCGGTGCGTGCTCTGGGGTCCCCCAGCCGTCGGCCGGAAGCCCTCGTACTGGGCGTACGGAAGCTTTCGGCCGGTGCGGCGAGAGGGCGTGCCGGGCGTCGCGACGGGGCGAACGCCGCGTGCCGGGGCACTAGGCCGGCAGCAGATTCCCTCTTCTTGAGAGCAGGAACTTCTTGAAGGCCGCCACCGGCGGGGTGTCCGGGCGGTCGGCCAGCCATGCCACGCCGACCTCCCGTACGGCTCTCGGGGCCGTGACCGACAGTTCGACCACCCCGGGTCTCGGGACCGTCGGCGGCGGCAGGAGGGCGACCCCGAGCCCGGCCGCCACCAAGCCCCGCAGGGTTTCGGCCTCCTCGCCCTCGAAGGCGACCTTCGGGCGGAAGCCGGCCTCGTGGCAGAGGCTGTCGAAGATGCGGCGGAGGCCGTAGCCGGGCTCCAGGGTGACGAAGGTTTCCTCGGCCGCCTCGGCCAGGCGGATACGGCGGCGGACGGCCAGCCGGTGGTCGGCGGGGACGACCAGGCGGAGTTTCTGCTCGTCCAGGCGGCGGGCGACCAGATCGGGGGCGTCCGGCACCGGAGAGGTCAGACAGAGGTCCAGTTCGCCGGCGCGCAGGCGCTCCAGCATGGCCTCGCCGTAGTTCTGGACCAGGCTGAAGCGGACGCGCGGATGGTCGGCGCGGAAGGCGTGCAGCAGTCCGGGCACGGTCTCGGCGCCCATGGTGTGCAGAAAGCCGAAGGCGACCTTGCCGGTCGCCGGGTCGGCGTCGGCGCGCACCTCCTCGGCGGCCCGCTCGATCTCGGTGAGGGCGCGTTCGACGGAGGCGAGGAAGGTGCGGCCGGCGGGGGTCAGCGAGACCGTACGACCGTGCCGGGCGAAGAGGTCGACGCCCAGGTCCTGCTCCAGGCGGGCCATCGCCCGGGAGAGCGTGGACTGCGGGACGTTCATCTCGTGGGCGGCCCGGGTGACGTGCTCGGTGCGGGCCACACCGGCGAAGTGGGCGAGGCGGGGCGCGAGCACCCTCGACATCTCAGACATGTCTTCTGTGTCACTGTTCAATGACAGGCGATCCCGTGAGCTTTGCTGATGCACCATGGGAACGATTATGACCATTCCATGCATTGGACGGATGAGAGGAGCGTCCCTACGGTCGAAGCATGTCTCCCGCCAGTACCGGGGCGTCCACCACCGTGGGCGCCGCACTGCCCGTCCCGTCCGTCGACTCCACCGACTCCGACTCCCGTATGACCCCGGGCGGCCCCGGCTACCGCCGGATGAGCCTCGCCCTCTTCCTCGCCGGAGTCGCCACCTTCGCCCTCCTGTACTCCACCCAGGCCCTGCTCCCGCTGATCTCCGGCGAGTTCGGGGTCACGGCGAGCGAGGCGAGCTGGACCGTGGCGGCCGCGACCGGCGGACTGGCCCTGTTCGTGCTGCCGATGAGCGCCCTGTCGGAGCGCTTCGGCCGCCGTACGGTGATGACGGCCTCGCTGGCCGTCGCGGTCACCGTCGGACTGCTGGTGCCGTTCGCGCCGTCGATCGGCGCCCTGGTGGTGCTGCGGGCGGTGCAGGGCGCGGCGCTGGCCGGCCTGCCGGCCTCGGCGCAGGCCTATCTGGCCGAGGAGGTCCGGCCCAAGGCGCTGATCACGGCGATCGGCCTGTTCGTCGCGGGCAACAGCGTCGGCGGTATGAGCGGCCGGGTGATCACCGGCTGGGTGGCCCAGGAGTGGGGCTGGCGGGTCGCGGTCGCGGTGATCGGCGTGGTCGCGGTCGGCTGCGCGGTGGCGTTCCGGCTGCTGCTGCCGGCTCCGAAGCACTTCAGGGCGGGCTCGCTACGGCCCCGCGTGCTGCTCGACACGGTCCGCGACCACCTCGCGAACCCGCTGCTGCGGCGCCTGTACGCGATCGGCGCGCTGTTCATGACGGTGTTCGGCGGCGTGTACACGGTGATCGGCTACCGGCTGACCGGCGCCCCGTTCGGACTGCCGCAGGGCATCATCGGCTCGATCTTCCTGGTCTACCTGGTCGGTACGGTGTCGGCGTCCACGGCGGGCCGGCTGGTGGGCCGGTTCGGCCGCCGGGGGGCGCTGTACCTGGCGGGCGGTACGACGGCCGCGGGTCTGCTGCTGTCGCTGGCGCCCGCGCTGCCGCTGGTCCTGCTGGGCCTGGTGCTGATCACGGCGGGCTTCTTCGCGGGCCACGCGGTCGCCTCCTCGGCGGTCAGCAAGACGGCCACCCACGGCCGCGCCCAGGCCTCGGCCCTGTACCAGTCCATGTACTACGTCGGCTCCAGCGCCGGCAGCACGATCGGCGCGCTGGCGTTCCACGCGGACGGCTGGGGCGGCACGGTGGGGGTCGGCCTGCTCGCGGTGCTGGGCGTGGTGACGATCACGGTCCTCGGTTCCGTGGCGGCCCGGCGCACCCTCGTGGCACCCGCGCACTGACGCGCCCCGCCCCCGGACCTGCACTTTCACATGCTCCGGGGGCCGTTGTCAGTGCCCTGCTGTAGCTTCCAAAGTGCTGGGGCGCGAAAGAGCGCCACAGGGACGGCCACAGGGGTGGGTGGACGATGGGCGACAGCACGGCGACGGCGGACCTCGACGTCGCACTGGAGAAGCACCGGACCGAGCTGACCGGGTACTGCTATCGGATGCTCGGTTCCTCCTTCGAGGCCGAGGACGCGGTGCAGGACACCCTGGTGCGGGCCTGGCGGAGCTACGACAAGTTCGAGGGCCGCTCCTCGCTGCGCTCGTGGCTGTACCGGATCGCGACGAACGTGTGCCTGGACATGCTGACGGCGGGCAACAAGCGGGCGAGACCGATGGATCTCACCGAGTCGACGCCGCTCGCCCAGGTGGCCCTGTCCCCCCGCCCGGACAGCACCTGGCTGGAGCCGATGCCGGACGCGCGCGTGCTTCCGACAACCGACGACCCGGCGGAGGCGGCGGTCGCCAAGGAGTCGGTCCGGCTGGCCTTCATGGCGGCCCTGCAGCAGCTGCCGCCCAGACAGCGGGCGGTGCTGATCCTGCGCGAGGTGCTGGCCTGGAAGGCGAGCGAGGTCGCCGAGCTGCTGGACACCACCGTCGCCTCGGTCAACAGTGCGCTGCAGCGGGCGCGGGCCACGCTCGCCGAGCGCGGGGATGCGGGGGCCGAGGGCGCGGTGTCCGACCCGCTGGACGAGCAGCAGCAAAGACTCCTGGAGCGCTATGTGAAGGCGTTCGAGGGGTACGACATGACGGCGCTGACCGCGTTGCTCCACGAGGACGCCGTCATGACGATGCCGCCGTTCGACCTGTGGCTGCGCGGCCCGGTCGACATCACCGGTTTCATGACCACCCTCGGTGCCTCCTGCGCCGGCTCCCGTCTGCTGCCGGTCCAGGTCAACGGCCTGCCGGGGTTCGCGCACTACAAGCCGGACGAGGAGCAGGGCGGCTTCAGTCCTTGGGCCGTGCAGGTGCTGGAGCTGTCAGCCGGCCGGATCACCGGTTTCCACTGCTTCCTCGACACCAAGCGCTGGTTCCCGCTCTTCGACCTGCCCCTCCATCTGGAAGCGGAGCCCGACGAGGTCGAGAAGGGCGGGTAGCGCGGGGTCGGGGTCCCGCAGCCGGATCCGGCCGCCGGCCCGGCGGGCGGTCAGCTCCAGCCGCGCCAGCAGGTCCACGACGGCCAGCCCCGGGGGCCCGAGCCCGCCCACGTCACACACGACGACGCGGGCCCCGTCGCCCGCCAGCAGCGTCCGCACCCGCTCGCACAGCCCCGCCACCTCGTCCCGGGCGACGGGGCCGGGCAGCACGAGCACGGCGGGTGTCCTGGCATCCACGTACGGTAGACCGCCGGGGCCCGCCGAACTCATCGCCCCGGTAAGCGCCAAGCCGAGGTTCAGTCGACGGGGAACTCACCGGTGTCGATCGTGACGTCGAACGGCGCCGGCAGCTTGATGGGATCGCCGAACTTCACCGCGCTGAGGACCCGGTAGACGTCGCCCTTCGGCTCGCCGTAGAGCGTCGCGGTGGGGCCTCCGGGGGCCCAGCGGTCGATGAGGAGGTAGAGCGGGATCCCGGCGGTGGCGTAGGCCGCGGCCTTGCTGACGCGGTCGTGGCGGGCGTTGGACTTCGAGGTGACCTCGACGACGAGTTCGGCGAGGGCTGCGGGGAGGTAGGAGTCCGACTCCGGGTGCTCCTGCACCGGCATCACCAGCAGGTCCGGGACGAGCATACCCAGCCGTGCCGGTACGGCGATGGACTGAGTTTGGAAGATGCCCCAGTCGTCGGGGATCACGGAGTAGAGGCGCCGCTGCACGGGCGCGGAGTAGCGGTGGTGAGCCACGGCGGAGTACGGGGCCACGGTGATGAGCCCTTCAATGATCTCCACCTTGCACCCCTTGGGGGCATCGGTCCGCTTCCACACCCACACGAGTTCGTCCCACTCGTTGTCGGTCAGGAGGTAGTCACCCTCGAACTCGTCCATGGGCTCATCCAACACGCCGAAGGGGACCGGCACAGGTCCACCGATCCCCTTCACCCGAACGATAAATCCCCTGGTCAGGCGATACGTTCCAGCACCACCGGCGTGGCCGAGAACTCCGTCCCCGCCGCCGCGATGTCGTACGAGCCCTGGACCGCCTGCAGCGCGTACTCGAAGCGCTCCGGGGTGTCCGTGTGCAGGGTGAGGAGCGGCTGGCCCTCGGTCACCCTGTCGCCCGGCTTGGCGTGCATCTCGACGCCCGCCGCCGCCTGCACCGGGTCCTCCTTGCGGGCGCGGCCGGCGCCCAGGCGCCAGGCGGCGATGCCGATGTCGTAGGCGTCGAGGCGGGTGAGGACACCGGAGGACGGGGCCTTCACCACGTGCTGCTCACGCGACGTGGGCAGCACGGCGTCCGGGTCGCCGCCCTGCGCCGCGATCATCCGGCGCCAGACGTCCATCGCCGAGCCGTCGGCCAGGGCCTTCGCCGGGTCGGCGTCCTTGATGCCGGCCGCGTCCAGCATTTCGCGGGCCAGGGCGACGGTCAGCTCCACGACGTCCGCGGGGCCGCCGCCGGCCAGGACCTCGACCGACTCGCGGACCTCCAGGGCGTTGCCCGCCGTGAGGCCGAGCGGGGTCGACATGTCCGTCAGGAGCGCGACCGTCTTCACGCCGTGGTCGGTGCCGAGGCCGACCATCGTGGACGCCAGCTCACGCGCGTCCTCGATCGTCTTCATGAAGGCGCCGGTGCCGACCTTCACGTCCAGCACCAGCGAGCCCGTGCCCTCGGCGATCTTCTTCGACATGATCGAGGAGGCGATCAGCGGGATCGCCTCCACCGTGCCGGTCACGTCCCGCAGCGCGTACAGCTTCTTGTCCGCGGGGGCCAGGCCGTCGCCCGCCGCGCAGATCACCGCGCCCGTGGTGTCGAGGACGTGCAGCATCTCCTCGTTCGAGAGCAGGGCACGCCAGCCGGGGATCGACTCCAGCTTGTCCAGGGTGCCGCCGGTGTGGCCGAGGCCCCGGCCCGAGAGCTGCGGGACCGCGGCACCGCAGGCGGCGACGAGGGGGGCCAGCGGCAGGGTGATCTTGTCGCCCACGCCGCCCGTGGAGTGCTTGTCGGCGGTCGGGCGGGACAGGGCCGAGAAGTCCATGCGCTCGCCGGAGGCGATCATGGCCGCCGTCCAGCGGGCGATCTCGCGGCGGTTCATGCCGTTGAGCAGGATCGCCATGGCGAGCGACGACATCTGCTCGTCGGCGACCTCGCCGCGGGTGTACGCGTCGATGACCCAGTCGATCTGCTCGTCGGTCAGCTCGCCGCGGTCTCGCTTGGTGCGGATGACGGAGATGGCGTCCATGGCCATGGCTGGGGCTTCCTTCCGGGAGGTGCGAAGCGCACGGCCCCCCTGCGAGCGGGGCAGGGGGGCCGTACGGCGTTACTTGGTGAGATGGTCCGGGCCGAAGGCCTGGGGCAGCATCTCGGAGAGGGGCAGGACGCCCGCGGGGGTGTCCAGGAGAAGGTCCGGTCCGCCGAACTCGTACAGCAGCTGGCGGCAGCGGCCGCACGGCACGAGCAGGGCGCCCGTGCCGTCCACGCAGGTGAAGTGCGTGAGCCGGCCGCCACCCGAGCGCTGCAGGTCGGAGACGAGGCCGCACTCGGCGCACAGCCCGAGGCCGTAGGAGGCGTTCTCCACATTGCAGCCGGTGACCGTGCGGCCGTCGTCGACCCGGGCCGCCACGCCGACCGGGAAGCCGGAGTAGGGGGCGTACGCGTGGGACATCGCCTCGCGCGCCACCTCCCGCAGCGCCTCCCAGTCGAACTCGGCGACTTGCTGTGTCACTTGCCCTGGCCCTTCCGGTAGCGCATGCCGTCCGCCTTCGGCATCCGCAGGCGCTGCGCCGACAGGGACAGCACCAGCAGGGTGACGACGTACGGCGTGGCGCCCACGAAGTCGCTCGGGACCGTGTCGGTGAGCAGGTACCAGACCAGGATCACGGCGGCCATGGCGAGACTGATCACGCCCTGCAGCATTGCCTTGCGGTACAGCTTCCAGCCTGCCAGGGCCACGAGCAGGACCACCAGCAGGAGCAGCAGCGCGTGGACGGTCGTACCGCCGTTGCGCAGCTGGAGCGCGTCGGAGTAGCCGAACAGGCCGGCGCCCATCGCCAGGCCGCCCGGACGCCAGTTACCGAAGATCATCGCCGCGAGGCCGATGTAGCCGCGGCCGCCGGTCTGGCCCTCCAGGTAGGTGTGCGAGGTGACCAGGGCCAGGAAGGCGCCGCCGAGTCCGGCGAGGCCGCCGGAGACGGCGACGGCCGCGTACTTGTACGAGTACACGTTGACGCCGAGCGACTCCGCGGCGGTCGGGTTCTCGCCGCAGGAGCGCAGCCGCAGACCGAACGGCGTGCGCCACAGCAGCCACCAGCTGGCGACGAACAGCACCGCGGCCAGGACCGTGACCACGGACAGGTGGGTGACCAGGCCGCCGAGGATGCCGGCGAGGTCGGAGACCAGGAACCAGTGGTGGTTCTCGATCGAGTGCAGGCCGCTGGAGAGGCCGGGCACGGTGACGTCGGGCAGCGGGCCCACCGGCGGGGACTGCTTGGGGTTGCCGCCCGCGTTGGCGGCCGCGCCGCTGGTGAAGAACAGCTTGGCGAGGTACTGGGTGGCGCCGAGCGCGAGCAGGTTGACCGCGACACCGGAGACGATGTGGTCGACGCCGAAGGTGACGGTGGCGACCGCGTGCACCAGGCCGCCGAGGACGCCGAAGGCGATGCCCATCAGCAGGCCGAGCCAGGGGTTGGACTGCCAGCCGATCCAGCCGGCGCCGAAGGTGCCGAGGATCATCATGCCCTCGAGGCCGATGTTGACCACACCGGCCCGCTCGGACCACAGGCCGGCGAGGCCGGCGAGGCCGATCGGCACGGCGAGGCCGAGAGCGGCGCTGACCTGGCCGGCGGAGTCGAGGTCCTGCGAACCGGTGATCATGCGGACCGCGGCCAGCAGCAGCAGCGCACCCGCGACGATCATCAGGATCTGGCCGAGCGAGCGGCCCGAGCGCTGCGGCGCGCCCGCCGCCTTGGGCGCCGCGGGCGGCGGCGTGTCGGTCATCGTGGCAGTCATCACGCCACCTCCTGCTTCTTCGACTGGGCGGCGGCCTGGGCGGCGAGTTCGGCGCCGACCTTCTGCTGCTGGCGCTTGAGGCCGTAGCGGCGTACGACCTCGTAGGCGATGACGACGCACAGGACGATGACGCCCTGGATGACGCCGAGGATCTCCTTGTCGTAGCCCTGGAACTCCAGGTGGTTGGTGGTGCGCTCCAGGAAGCCCCACAGCAGGGCGCCGAGCGCGATGCCGATCGGGTTGTTGCGGCCGAGCAGCGCGATGGCGATGCCGGTGAAGCCGATGCCCGTCGGGAAGTCGCTGCTGAACTGGTAGCTGTCGTTGAGGAGGGTCGGCATGCCGATCAGACCGGCCACCGCACCCGAGATGATCATGCTGGTGGCGATCATCTTCTTCACCGACACACCGCTCGCGGAGGCCGCGCTCTCGGACTGGCCGACGGTGCGCAGGTCGTAGCCGAACCGGGTGCGGCCGAGCACGAACCAGTACGCGAGGCCGACGGCCACGGCGACGAAGATGAAGCCCCACAGGTCACCGGCCGGGCCGGTGTTGATGCTGAAGAAGTGCGAGCCCGACGGCAGCGGCTTGGTGGCGACGACGGTGCCGCCCTGCTGGAGCTGGGCCAGCTTTCCGGGCTGGAGCAGATAGGCGATGATCGCGGTGGCGATCGAGTTCAGCATGATCGTCGAGATGACCTCGCTGACGCCGCGGGTCACCTTGAGGATGCCGGCGATGGCCGCCCACACGGCGCCGGTCGCCATGGCGCAGATCAGGATCAGCGGGATGGCGAGCCAGCCGGGCACGGTCAGCGCGCCGCCGAGGACGGCGGCGAAGAACGCGGCGAGCCGGTACTGGCCGTCGACACCGATGTTGAACAGGTTCATCCGGAAGCCGATGGCCACCGAGACACCGGCCAGGTAGTACGTGGTCGCCTTGTTGAGGATGTAGACCTGGCTGTCGCTGGCGAAGCCGTAGGTCAGCATGTCGTTGAAGGCGGGACCGGGGTTCTTGCCGGTCGAGAGGATCACCAGGGCGGTGACGACGAGCGCGGCGACGATCGCCAGCACCGGTGCGGCGATGCCGAGGAGCAGCCGCTCCTTGTCGATCCGTGAGGTCAGCTTGTTCATCGCTCGTCGTCCTCTGTGTGCTCCAGGTGGCCGGTGGCCGCACCCGTCATGGCGGAGCCCAGCTCTTCGGGGGTGATGGTGGCGGGGTCGGCGTCGGCGACCAGGCGGCCGCGGTACATCACCCGCAGGGTGTCGGAGAGCCCGATCAGCTCGTCCAGGTCGGCGGAGATCAGCAGCACGGCCAGGCCCTCGCGGCGGGCCTCGCGGATGTAGTCCCAGATCGCGGCCTGCGCGCCGACGTCCACACCGCGGGTGGGGTGGGCGGCGATGAGCAGCTTGGGGTTGTGGCTCATCTCGCGGCCGACGATCAGCTTCTGCTGGTTGCCGCCGGAGAGCGAGGCCGCGGTGACCTCGATACCGGGGGTGCGGACGTCGTACTCCTGGACGATCCGCTCGGTGTCGGCGCGGGCGGCCTTGATGTCGAGCAGTCCGCCGCGCGAGTTCGGCTTCTCGGTGACGTGGCCGAGGATGCGGTTCTCCCACAGCGGGGCCTCGAGGAGCAGGCCGTGGCGGTGGCGGTCCTCGGGGATGTAGCCGATGCCGGCCTCGCGGCGGTGGCGGGTCGGGGTGTGGGAGATGTTGGTGCCGTCGAGCGTGATGGTGCCGGTGTCGGGGTGGCGCATGCCCATGATCGCCTCGACCAGCTCGGACTGGCCGTTGCCCTCCACACCGGCGATGCCGAGGACCTCGCCCTTGTGGATCGTGAAGGTGATCTGGTCGAGGATGATGCGCTCGATGCCGTCGAGGTCGGTCTGCGCGAGGTGCAGCCCGGTCACGTTCAGCATCGGGACGTCCGTGACCGTGGACTCCTCGGTCTCCGGGGAGGGCAGCTCGCTGCCGACCATCAGCTCGGCGAGCTGCTTGGGGGTGGTGGTGGACGGCTCGGCCGTGCCGACCGTCGTACCGCGCCGGATGACGGTGATCTCGTCGGCGACCGACAGCACCTCGCCCAGCTTGTGGGAGATGAAGATGACGGTGAGGCCCTCGGCCTTCAGCTCGCGCAGGTTGTCGAAGAGGGCGTCGACCTCCTGCGGGACGAGCACGGCGGTCGGCTCGTCCAGGATGAGGGTCTTGGCGCCGCGGTAGAGGACCTTGAGGATCTCCACGCGCTGGCGGTCGGCGACACCCAGCTCCTCGACGAGGACGTCGGGGCGGACGTTCAGGCCGTACGCGTCGGAGATCTCCTTGATCTTGGCGCGGGCCTTGTTGCCGATGCCGTACAGCTTCTCCGCGCCGAGGACGACGTTCTCCAGCACGGTGAGGTTGTCGGCGAGCATGAAGTGCTGGTGCACCATGCCGATGCCGCGGGCGATGGCGTCGCCGGGGTTGTTCAGGACGACCTGCTCGCCGCCCACGGTGATGGTGCCCTCGTCCGGCTGCTGCATGCCGTAGAGGATCTTCATCAGGGTCGACTTGCCGGCACCGTTCTCACCGCACAGGGCGTGGACGGTCCCGGTGCGGACGGTGATGTCGATGTCCTTGTTGGCAACGACACCGGGGAAACGCTTGGTGATGCCGCGCAGTTCGACGGCAGCGGGAGGGCTGGACGCGTTGATGGCGCACTCTCCTCGGGGAAAGGGGCTGCATAGGGGAGGTGGCAGGCGTCGGCGACGCTAGCGCGGCAACTCCGCGCTACACGCGTAGAGTTGACACATTGTTATGGCTCGGCGAGGGGCGTCGGGACGACGTTTCCTCGCCGAGCCGGGGTCAGGCGGGCCAGCTGGACCGACCGGGACCCATCAGGGTCACGGGGTGGTCTTGACCTTGATCTGACCGTCGACGATCTTCTTCTTCGCAGCGTCCAGCTTGGGCTGGATGTCGTTGATGAAGCCACCGCTCGTGGCGAGCGAGACACCGCCCTTGGCGAGCGAGTAGACGTTGTTGCCGGTGAGCGGCTTGCCGTCGTGGACGGACTTGATGAAGTCGTACACGCCGACGTCGACGTTCTTGACCATGGAGGTCAGGATCGCGCTCTTGTACTGGGCGAGACCCGGGATGTTGTACTGGTCGGAGTCCACGCCGATGGCCCAGGCGCCCTTGGCGCCGTGCACGGCCTCGATCGCGCCGTTGCCGGAGGAGCCGGCGGCGGTGTAGATGACGTCGGCGCCGTTGTCCAGCATGCCCTGCGCGGCCTGCTGGCCCTTGTCGGGGCTGGAGAAGCCGGAGAAGTCCTGGCCGTGGGACAGGTACTGGACGTCGACCTTGACCTTGGGGTTGGTGTCGTGGACGCCCTGGACGTAACCCGCCTCGAACTTCTTGATCAGCGGGTTGTCGACACCGCCGATGAAGCCGACGTGGTCCTTCTTGGTCTTCAGCGCGGCGGCGACACCGGCCAGGTAGGAGCCCTGCTCCTCGGTGAAGGTGATGCTGTTGACGTTCTTGGCGGCGACGACCGAGTCGACGATGCCGAAGTTGGTCTTCGGGAACTTCGCGGAGATCTTGGTGACGGCGGGGGCGTACGAGAAGCCGACGGCGACGATCGGGTTGTAACCCGCCTGGGCCAGGTCCGACAGCCGCTGCTCGCGGTCGGCCTCGGTGTCGGAGGTCTTGGCGGTCAGCTCCTTGATGGAACCGCCGAACTCCTTCTCGGCCTTGTCGGCACCGCGCGCGGCGGAGTCGTTGAAGGAACGGTCACCACGGCCGCCGACGTCGTAGGCGAGACCGATCTTGATGCCCTTGCCGCCGCCCGAGGAGGAGGACGAGGCGTTGTTGTCGGAGGACGTGCTGCCACACGCGGTGGCAGTCACGGCGAGTGCCGCGGTCGCGATACACGCAGCAGAAAGCTTGGCTACCCGGCGCACGGGAGGCTCCTTCACCTGACCTGAGCGCCATGTCGGCGCTTGATGTGAGCACCATGCCAGTGCTCGGGCCGGAACGCCCCGTCGGCGTCGGCTTCGCGGCATCGTAACGCGCGTAGATGTCGCAAAAAACCCCCTCCCGAAGCCGTTATCGATTCGAGGCAAACGGCATCTGAACTCGCGGTCTTGCCCCTCTTACGATGCTCTTGCGCACCGTTTGCACATGGCTTGCGACCGGGTTGCGCCGGTCAGGGGAATGGCCCCCGAGGGGGCCGCACATCCGGGTTCTCCCTTTCGGATCTTGAAAGGGCTAGCCCCGTTCCCCGTTCGGCTCCAGGAAGGCCGCTGCCGTGAACATCTCGACGCCGACCTTGATCGCATGCTCGTCGGCGTCGAAGTCGCCCTGGTGGAGGTCGCGCACGGTGCGCTCGCCGGGGCGCCGTACACCGAGCCGGGCCATGGCGCCCGGCACATGCTCCAGATACCAGGAGTAGTCCTCGCCGCCGAGGCTCTGCTCGGTGCTCTCGACGGCGTCCCGGCCGCGCCGCGCGACCATCGCCCGGCGCAGCAGCTCGGTGGACTCCCGGTCGTTCACCACCGGCGGCACTCCGCGCACATAGGTGATCTCGGACTTGGCCCGGTGCAGGGTGGCGATCTCGTCGATGGCGGCGTGCACGATGTCGGGGGCCGTCCGCCAGGCGTCCAGGTCGAGGCAGCGCACCGTGCCGGACAGCTCGGCGTGCTGCGGGATCACGTTCGGCGCGTGGCCCGACTCGATCCGGCCCCAGGTCAGGACGAGGCCGACGCGGGCGTCGACACGGCGGCCGATCAGCGCGGGCACGTCGACGGCGACGCGCGCGACGGCGGTCACCAGGTCGGTGGTCAGATGCGGCCGGGCGGTGTGCCCGCCGGGCCCGTCCAGGGCGATCTCCAGCCGGTCGCACGCGCTCGTGATCGGCCCGTGCCGCAGCCCGATCTTCCCGGCGTCGACGCGGGGGTCGCAGTGCACGGCGAGGATCCGGCCGACCCCCTTGAGCACTCCGTCCTCGATGGCGTCCAGGGCGCCGCCGGGCAGCACCTCCTCGGCGGGCTGGAAGAGCAGCCGCACCGGCCGGGGCAGCAGGCCCTTGGCGTGCAGGTCGGCGAGGACCAGCCCGGTGCCGAGTACGACGGTCGTGTGCACGTCGTGCCCGCACGCGTGCGCCCGATCGGGCACGGTCGACCGGTACGAGCAGTCGGTCTTGGTGTCCGGGATGGGCAGGGCGTCGATGTCCGCGCGCAGCGCGAGCAGCGGTACGGTCGGCCGCTCACCCTCGGCCAGCCCGATGTCACACACGAGTCCGGTTCCCTTGGCGAGCACCCGGGGCCGAAGCCCCGCCTGCTCCAGCCGCTCCTTGATCGCAGCGGTCGTACGGAACTCCTGATTGCCCAGCTCAGGGTGCATGTGCAAGTCGCGACGGAAGGCTACGAGTTCGGCGTGCAGGGCTTCGCTCAGCACGCCGGGGAGCACATCCCCCGCGAGGCCGGCCTCGGACTCTAGGGACATCAATTGCTTCACCCTCTGAAGGGTAGGACGCCCGGCTGGTCAACTACCCCTCGATCAACAAAAGTTCAGCCCGTTAGGGGAAGAAAATCTGACCGGCGGACGCATGGCGGCGGACTCTGGTGGGTAAAATCATTGTTTCTCCATCCACGGATACCATGCCTCGCCACAGTCTCGCTCGACTTGTCCAGGTACCGGACCCCGCCGCGGCCCCTGAACCGGCCCCGCCCCGCGCCCCCGGCCGGTAGGGTCCGCAGCCGTGACCGACGCGACCGAGAACTTCCCCACCGACCGGACCGAGCCCTTCCTGCGGACGACCCGCACCTCCTACGACGCGATCGCCAAGGAGTACGCGGCCCGGTTCCCGGCCGGCGGCCGGCATCCGCTCGACGACGCCCTGATCTCCGCCTTCGCCGATCTGGTCACCGCACACGGCACGGCCCCGGTGGCCGACCTGGGCAGCGGCCCCGGCCATGTCACCGCGCTCCTGCACGAGCTGGGCGTCCCGTCCTTCGGTGTCGACCTCTCCCCCGCCATGGTGGCCCTGGCCCGCGAGACGTACCCCCAACTCCGTTTCCATGTCGGCTCGATGACGTCCCTGGACCTGCCCGACGCCACCCTGGGCGGCATCCTCGCCCTGTACTCGACGATCCACGTGCCCGACGCCCACCTGCCGACGGCCTGCGCGGAGTTCCACCGCACCCTGCTGCCCGGCGGCCACGCCCTCCTCGCCTTCCAGACCGCCGAGGAGCCCGGCCACCTCCACCTGCCCGAACGCTTCGGCCACGAGATCGACCTCGACTACTACTGGCGCACTCCGGAGCAGGTCATCGAACGGCTGGCGGAGGCAGGCCTGGAACTGATCGCGGGGGTGCGCCGCGAACCGACCGGGGAGGAGACCCGGGCGCGGGCGTTCGTACTGGTCCGTAAGGCGTAGCCGACGCCGACGGCCGACGCCGACGGCCGAGGCCGGGAGGCACGAGATCACATCCGGTGGCAGATGACCATCCAGCCGACACCGAAGGAGCCCAGCAGCCCGGCCCAGACCAGCTCCGAGGGGTCGCCGAGCAGGATGCCGTGCACGACCATGGTGAACGGGATGGTCAGCCACAGCCACCCGAAGTTCCCGAACGCGATCAGGCCGGCCGGACGCCCGCTCACCACCGCCCACAAGGCAAGCCCCAGGAACAGCCAGGCCCCGCTCAGCCGCCAGGCCATCGAGTCCGAGGAGGGCGGGGAGTAGCTCTCGGTGTGGCCGTCCACCGTCATACGCACCACCGCGCCATGCCAGATCCGCAGGTCAGCGAGGTCGCCGCGGTGCGCCCCGGCGTATGTGCCCCCTTCGACGCCGAGCCACTGCGTGTGGTCCGGACGCCGTACGCGAAGCTCGTAGTCGGTGGTGCAGGACTGGAGGCCGTTGCTGTCCGTGGTGCAGGACTCGCTGGTGCGCCGGTCGACGATCGCGCCGGTCGTCGACTCCAGGCAGTCGTGGTGCGCGGCCCCCTGACAGACGGCCGCATGCCGGAAGGCCGAGACATCGCCGTACTGCCCCGCCGCCCACCGCACACAGAGGCCGATCCCACTTACCGCCACCAGAAGCACCAGCACCCGTAACCACAACCACAACGGCTCACGCCAGAAAGTCATCGCCGCGTCCCCCGAGCTTCCTCACCGGATTTGGTCGCTCTGAGTAATATGACGCTCACGGGCCCCGCCCGGTTGCAGGCCGGCTCATGCGGCCCCCAGCTCACACCACACGTACTTCCCCCGATCCCCGAACCGGGCCGTCGGCTGCCACCCCCAGTACTCCGCACAGGCCTTCACCAGCCCCAGCCCCCGCCCGTCCTCCATTTCCGTGACCTGCTCCAGCGGGCGGGGAGGGTCCGGCGGAGCCGGGTCGCTGTCCCACGCCCCGATCCAGACCATGCCCTCCGGGGTACGGCGGACCTCAGCGCGGCGGGTCCCTTCGTGTGGCGTACGGCGTTCGAGACCAGCTCTGTGGCCAGGAGTTCGGCGGTGTCGACCAGGCCCATCAACCCGTGCAGGGTGAGGATCAGGCGCAGGGTGCGGCGGCACACCGTGACGGCTCTGAGGTCGTTGGGGATGTAGAGGGTGTAGTCCCAGGTTTCGATTTCGGGCATGCGTCATCAACTCCGTTGCGATGGGGGGACTTGGGAGCACGGTGGCATTGCCGCAGCCGTCATGACAGGGCGGAGCGGTGCGCTTCCGCTGCGTGTGCGTTGCATCACTGACAGTAGGGGGAATTATTTAGATCCCGCAAGTCGATCGCGTAACCTGACCCTCGAACGAGTCGCACCGCCAGGCGTGTTGAGAGGACCAGTCGATGGCAAAGAGAACCGAGCCAACGGCACGTCAGATGCGCTTGGCGGTCGAACTGCGCACGCTCCGCGACACGGCAGGCCTCGCCTCACGGGAAGCGGCAGCGCTGCTTGGGGTGACCGCTCCCCAGATCAGCCAGATCGAGTCCGGCCTGGCCGGTGTGAGCGAGAAACGCCTGCGTCGCTTGGCCGCGAACTACTCATGCGCTGATGAAGGGCTGATCGACGCGCTGGTCGCCATGGCGACCGATCGCACACGGGGCTGGTGGGAGCAGTACCGGGAACTGCTACCCGCCCCGTTCCTCGATCTCTCCGAGCTGGAGCACCATGCCACGTTCCTTCGTGACGCACAGTTCCTGTACATCCCCGGCCTGCTCCAAACGGAGGACTACGCCCGCGCCGTATTCGCGTACCGGATCCCGGAACTACACGACGAGGAGCTTGACTTGCGCGTACGGCACCGGATGCAGCGCAAGGTGGTCCGCGACGCCACCCCATACGAGGCCGTCATCCACGAAGCGGCGCTGCGCATCATGGTCTGCGATCGCGCCGCCTCTAGAGTCCAGCTGGCGGACATCCTTGAAGTCTCCGAGGCGGACAATGTCACGGTGCGTGTCATCCCCTTCACCGTAGAGGGGTTCGCAGGCGCTGCGAGCGCCATGATGTACGCGGGCGGAGCGGTGCCAAAGCTGGACACCGTCGTACGCGACGCGCCCAACGGCGCGGTCTACATCGGTTCCGAAGGCCAACTCAGTGCCCTGCGCGCCCTCTTCAGTAGGCTGGAAGCCACGGCACTGAGCCCCGAAAGATCCCGAGACTTGATCCACCGCGTGGCGAAGGAACTGTGATGCCCACCCCTGACAGCTGGCAGAAGTCGTCCTACTCAAGCTTCGGCGACGGAGACTCCTGCGTGGAAATCGCCCCCCGTCCCACCCACATAGCCATCCGCGACTCCAAGGACCCCGCCCTCGGCACCCTTACCTTCCCCGCCGAAGCCTTCACCCCCTTCGTCCAGGCCATCCGAACCGGCGCCTGTTAGGCCTCCCGCCTCGCCCGGAACCACCCCGCTCAGTCGAGGGACGCCAACGCCCTCGTAACGAGCGCACGTGCCGTGGCTCCCCGTTCGGCGCTTCGTGAGAGCCGCTCAAAAGCCCGGCCGTACAGCTCTACCTGGCTCGGCTGCGTGAGCGCGGAAGCGGCATCCAGCGAGTCCGCGTGCACCCTGACGTCGTCGAAGATCGTGAAGGTCGGCATCGGCCACATGGTGCGCTGCGCCGAGAAGGGGACGATACCGACGGCAACGTTATGGAGATCCATGACCCCGAGCAGATGGCCAAGCTGGCCGGCCATGGTCTCGGGGCTGCACAGCCGGTACCGCAACACCGACTCCTCCAGTACGAACGAGAACCGCCGGGTGCCATTGCTCAGCACCGCGTTGCGTCTCATGCGGGCGGCTACGGCGTCACTCACGTCGTCCGGGGTTCCCCGGAAGTCCGCGATGGACGACAAGAGGGCGGTTGCGTATCCGGGAGTCTGGAGGAACCCGGGGATGACGTCGGAGACGTAGACGCGGAACATCTTGGTTCGTTGGTACAGGTCGACTACGGACTCCTGCAGCAGACGGAGACCGCTTCGCTGGAGTCTCCTCCACTGCACATGGGCATCGGCGGACTGCCTGTTCGCCGCGATCAAGTCGGGGGCCTGGTCCTGAGCGGCGCAGGCCCGGCACCACGCTTTGATGTCCGCTTCAGAGGGAGGGGTCTTGGCGTTCTCGATCCGGGACGACTTCGACTCTGACCAACCGCATCTGAAAGCCAGCTCCCGCCCGGTGATCCCGGCATCCTTCCGAATCTCGCGCAGACGGCCGGCGAGGTCTTCGCGCGCCTTCTGGACGCTTGGAGAAGGGTGCGGGGGCATGGAGCCGGCTTTCGTCAGATCTTGTACAGGTGGTGCGGTATCGCTCGCTCCCAGACTGCCTCGAAGGCAGTCGAGCACAGCTTCACCGTCTCCGGGTCTGCCGTGATCTCATCCTCGACCACCACTCCGTCACCTGAGAAGTGGTGCACCCGGAGCAGTGCGCCGTCGAAGAGCCAGAAGTCATTTCCGGGAAGGGCAATGTTTGTGGCTTGTCGTCGTGGCAGCCACCGAACCTCCTCACCCGCTGTGACGTTGGCGTGCGTGACGTAGTGCTCCCAGCGGATGTACTCCGACACGGGCTCGGAGACCACCCGCGCCCGGCGGACCGATACGCCGCGGGCCGCAGCGTCCGTGATCAACTGGTAGAAGGGATGCCACCAGACCTCACGATCCCCCCAGTTGATCCGCTCGCCCCGCTTCCACGCCTCGAACCGGTCCGTCGAGGCGTAGGAGTCGCGTAGTTCCAGGTGGACGGCAGACCGCTCACACCGGCCAAGCAGCTCAGCGAAGCCGGGCACGCTCGACGGCATCACATGCCTCCCTGATCATCGGGATCATCCGGGCCGGGATCCTGACGATAGCTTCGCTGTCAGGCACCGGGCCGTTGGCGGGGCTGTTCACCTCGCACTCCGCCTGAGTCTGGATGCTTGGTTTCCACCCCTGCAACAGGATCTCCTGAGCTTCCGCGTCCGCCCACACGGTGGGGCAGTGGTCAAGGTCGGTGTCGGGGTCGATCCCGACGAACTCTACGGCCATGGCTCGCTCCTTGTTCTAGGCGCTTGCTCTGACTTGCATCATCTTCTTGAGCTGCCAAGACACCGTCAATATCGCTATCAGCCAGAGCAATTGGCGTGCAAGTCCATGCAAGTTCATAGAGTCGCGGACGAAGCAACTCCTAACGTCGTCGCATGCAGCCGAGGCAAGGCTGAGTCCGGCAACGTGCCAGCCGCTGAAGTACGCCTCATTCCCCAGGAACTCCCGCCCTTCGCGGGCGGCGGCGGCCAGTCGTGACCGCGATCAGTTGAACAGGAGGGTGCAGTGATGCAGAACCGAATCGACCTGTACGCGCTGGACATCGACGGGGCCTCGTTCGTGAAGGCGTGCGGCGGCCCATGCACGGAAGGATGCGTGACTCTGGCCCGGATCGGCGAAGGCGCCTGGGCCCTCGGCGACAGCAAGCGGCCGGAGATGCAGCCGCTGCGGTTCACCACGGAGGAACTGGACGCCGCCGGTATCGACCCGGCGCGGTTCGACCTGTCCGTCTGACCATCCCGGCTCCTCCCGACCGGTCCCGGACTCCCGAGCGGAGCCGGGACCGGCTCCCTCTCGACCGCCAACAGTGAACGAGACGACTGGTGCACCATCACGGCTACCTGTGGACCGGCCCGAAGGAGCGCTTCGACCAGGAAGCCCTGCGGCGGCCCCCTCATCCTGAGCCGCCACCGGCAGGAAGCAAACCGGAATTGATCCAGCGCTACCGCGAAGTGGCCGCAGAGTTCCCCACGTCGGACCTGCCGCCCCTGGAGGCCGCGTACTGGCTCATCAAGCCACGTTCGCTGGTCCGCGGCACTTGGCACGAGTCGAAGGAAGCGGGAGCCTGGCTCGGAGAACAACTGGCCGAGTACGCGTACCGATTCACGTCGGAGACAGACCGCGACACCGCCCGCCTGGCCCGACTTGTGACCGCCGCCGCCGCACGACTGCGCTCAGGCGCCGATGTGTCGTACGGCTTCTACCTCGAACATCCCTCATATCTATCCGTAGCGGTGGTGGCATGCTCTCCAAACCGTTCGCACGCTGAACTGGGCTGCCCAGCCGAGGTCAGTTCGTGTCGATGAGGCAACCGCTCGCCTACATTCACACGCGCCACCTACGTACCAGCTTGCAGACTCGATGCGAAATCGGCAGGCTATTCGACCTCAATCAGGTCGATGCGATATTCACGGCGCACGTCCTCTGCAAGACGCTTCCCGCCAGCCTTCACCATGCCACGAGCCCACCAGAATTTTTCTGGGATCCCAGGGAAAGTAATCTTCAGCGTCGTGCGGATAACCCTGCTCGCAATCATCAACAAACCTTGACCAGCGCCCCAGGAGTTCCTCCGGGGCACGGCGACGGCGGCTACGCAGCGCCCGTCCGCCGCTTCACCGACCAGTAACCAACACGCCGATCACGACCGGACCGGGCACCTTGCGAGGAGCCCGGTCCGGCTCGGGCCACCGGCACCAACACAACGGCTTGCCCAGTTGGACCGAAGGGGATGTGACGCCCCCGTCCGATACGCCACATTGGGTGGCATGGAGAAGAACGAGCGTCAGCGATTTCTCGGCGAGGTCCACGCCGAACGGGACCGGCTGCTGCCGCTCCGCGCGGAGGCGACGCGGACCACGATCGAAATGGTGAGGACGAGCGGGACGCAGGTCGGCGAACCCGACCTCGTGCCCTATCTGAACCTGGCCTACCTGCTGGCGGTCAAGCGGACGCGCAGTGAGGACGAACTGCTCGCCTTCGCCCTGTCGTTGGCGAACTGGGCGGTCGCGGCGGTCGCCGACCTCGCCAAGTACACCGACCGGACGGTGGAGCAGGTCATCGACGTGTACGAGACCGCGATCATGGCCGCGGCGGATGCCGGTGAAGAACCGGTCTGATGCTCTGAGCAGGTCGGCTACGCCGGGCTCACCGCGGCCAGCCGGTGCACGTCCCGTGCCGTGCCCGTCACCCCGGACAGGAAGCCCTGCGCGCGTGGCGAGGCGTTGTCCGTGAGCCAGGACGGGTCGATGTCGCACACCGCCACCCGTACCCCCGTGCCGACCAGCGCCAGCGGCAGGGTGTGCACGACCGTCGACGGGAAGCTCAGGACCGTACGGCCGATCGGGCCGCGGCGGGCGATCAGTTCCAGGGGCAGGTCCGGGCGGACGATCTCCAGGCCCGTTTCCGCCGCCAGCCGGTGGAGCTTTTCCGCGCTCTCCCTGCGGTGTGCGAAATAGCGTGTCGCGCCGTGCGCCCCGGCGAGGGTGCGGACCGCCTCCAGATAGCGGTCGCCGTCCACAACTCCCGTTTCCACCAAGGATGTTCCCACCATGTCCGCGCTCTTGGTGATGCGCGGCGGGCCGAACCGGGCGCGGGTCCAGGAGAAGTCGTTGGCCGTGACCGTCACCCCGTCCGGGGTCTCCGTCACCGGCATGGAGGAGAAGACCTCGACCCGGCGGCGGGCGCTCGGCGTGAGGCGGCGGCGGGCCGAGGAGGAGACCGGGGCGAAGAGCAGGTCCCGCGGCCCCGGGCGGCCGCCCTTGCGGTGCCAGCGGACCAGCCGTTCACCCCGGGCGAGTTGGGTGACGAACTCCATCGTCGCCGTGCCGTCGTCCACGACCACCAGGTCGCGGGCGCGGGTGATGGTCAGCAGAAGCTGCACGTAGCGGGAGAACGGGTCCCCCATGACGACGCGGTCGGCCCGGCGGAGCGGTCCCGCCAGGCCGCCGATCGTCGAGAAGGGTGCGGTCGTACCGCCCCGCGCCTCCTCCCAGCGCACCCGGTACCCCTCGTCCCGGGCCAGGTCCACCATGCGGCGCAGCTGGCCCCGGGTCATGGGGTCGGTCGGGGACAGGACGACGACCGTGAGGTCCGCGCCGGCCGGTGGCGGATCGCCGGCCACCGTCCGCCGCACCTGCGCCGGCACGGACGGAAGCGGGTCCGGGGCCGGGCCGCGCAGGCCGTGCAGATGCGCCCACTCCAGTACGTTCAGCAGCTGGACCGGGCTCTCCACGAAGGCGAGCGTGCGGGGAGGGTGGCCGGCCTGGCCGGCGCGGGGGCTCATCGGTGTACGACCGTCCCGTCGTAAGGGGATCAAGAGGCCAGTGCTCAGACCGTGACCGGCTCGCCCGCCGCCGCCGCGATCTCCGCCTCGGCGACCGCGCCTGCGACGCGGCGCAGCTTCTTCATCGGGCCCAGCTCGGAGTCGTAGACCTTCTTGACGCCGTCGCCGAGGGAGGCCTCGATCGTGCGGATGTCGCGGACGAGGCGGGTCAGGCCCTGCGGCTCGACGGAGGCGGCCTGGTCGGAGCCCCACATCGCGCGGTCCAGGGTGATGTGGCGCTCGACGAAGGCGGCGCCGAGCGCGACCGCGGCCAGCGTGGTCTGCAGGCCGGTCTCGTGGCCGGAGTAGCCGATCGGGACGTTCGGGTACTCCTTCTCCAGCGTGTTGATCACGCGGAGGTTCAGCTCCTCGGCCTTCGCGGGGTAGGTCGACGTGGCGTGGCACATGAGGATGTTGTCGCTGCCCAGCACCTCGACCGCGTGGCGGATCTGCTTCGGGGTCGACATGCCGGTGGACAGGATGACCGCGCGGCCGGTGGCACGCAGGGCGCGCAGCAGCTCGTCGTCGGTCAGGGAGGCGGAGGCCACCTTGTGGGCGGGCAGGTCGAACTTCTCCAGGAAGGCGACGGCCTCGGTGTCCCACGGGGAGGCGAACCAGGCGATCCCCTTCTCCTTGCAGTACTCGTCGATCTGGCGGTACTCGTCCTCACCGAACTCCACACGGTGGCGGTAGTCGATGTAGGTCATCCGGCCCCAGGGGGTGTCGCGCTCGATGTCCCACTGGTCGCGCGGGGTGCAGATCTCCGGGGTGCGCTTTTGGAACTTGACGGCGTCGCAGCCGGCCTCGGCGGCCACGTCGATCAGCTTGAAGGCGTTCTCCAGCTCACCGTTGTGGTTGATGCCGATCTCGCCGCAGATGTAGACGGGGCGGCCGGGGCCGACCTCGCGCGAACCGAAGGAACGGATGCGGGAGTTGCTGCTCATGGGGGAGATTTCCTTACTTGGGGAGGGAATCGAGAGAGGGGCCGAGGATCCAGCTGGCGATCTCTCGGATCGCGCCGTCACCGCCGGGGACAGTGGTGACCGCGCGTGCGGCGCCGCGTACGACGTCGTGGGCGCTCGCGACCGCCACGGGCCAGCCGGCGAGGGCGAAGCACGGCAGGTCGTTGACGTCGTTGCCGACGTAGAGCACGCGCTCCGGCGCGATGCCCTGCTCCTCGCACCACTGCTTGAGCGCGAGGTCCTTGCGGTCGATGCCGTGCAGCACGGGAAGCCTCAGCTTCCGGGCGCGGGCGGCGACCACAGGGTTCTGTTCCGAGGACAGGATCAGCATCTTCAGGCCGCTCCTGCGCAGGGCCGCGATGCCGAGTCCGTCGCCGCGGTGCACGGAGACGAACTCCCGTCCGTCGGAGTCGATCAGCACCCGGTCGTCGGTCTGGGTGCCGTCGAAGTCGAGTACGACCGCGTCGATGTCGTCGGCGGTCGGCAGCGAACCGATGGGGGTCCCCCCGCTCGAGCGAAGCCGAGAGTGGGGGAGGTCCGCGTCGAACAGCGGGGCCAGCGCCCTCGCCCGCGCCAGGTCGTGCGGGTCGTCGATCTCCAGGACCCGGGCGGGGTCGGTGCGGACGAGTTCCGTACGGCCGAAGAAGCGGTGCTGGTGCTTGCGGAAGCCGACCGCGTCCATCGCGTAGGCGGCGCCGGTCTCCAGGAAGTCCTGGGGGCGGTCCTGGCGGCGGGGGCGGAAGGACTTGTCGTGGTTGACCCCCGCCCCGCCCTCGGTCTCGGCTTCGGCCTCGCGCCAGATGAAGCCGTGGAACGGGGCCACGGTCACCGCCGTGTCCGCGCCGTTCTCGGCGACCGCGCCGGCCACCCCGTCGATGTCCTCGCGGACGATGAACGGGCTGGTGCACTGCACGAGCAGGACCACGTCGACGGCGGCGCCGTGCAGCGCCTCATGGGCGTCCATGGCGTGCAGGACCGCGGCCTCGGAGGTCGCCGTGTCCCCGGCGATGGCGGCCGGGCGCAGCACGACCTCGGCGCCGGCCTCGCGCGCGGCGGCGGCGATGGCCTGGTCGTCGGTGGAGACGACGACGTCGGTCACCAGCCGGGTCGCCCGGCACTCGCGCACCGCGCGGGCCACCAGCGGGACGCCGCCGACGGGCGCGAGGTTCTTCGCGGGCACGCCCTTGGAGCCGCCGCGCGCGGGGATCACCGCGAGCACCCGGCGCACCATCGCGCCGTGGCCCGCTTCCGGGTTGGACATGGGGTCTCCTTGGAAGGTCACAGCTCCCCCATCCGCCTGATCACCGGGGCGACCCGCTGCACGCCGTGGCGGTAGGCGCCACGCGCGGCGCGGCGCACGATCTGGCGGACCGGTCCGGGCTCCTTGTCGGCGGCGGGCGCACCGGGCAGCGGGACGCCGTCGGGGCCGAGGTGGTGCCGGGCGAGGATGCCGGGCAGATAGCCGGGCGCGGTCTCGGGGGTGTAGTAGGGGTTCAGGGGCGGCAGGCCGCCCGGGCGGTCCAGCAGCTTGGCGATGCGTTCGCGCGCGATGTCGAAGGCCGTGTCATACGTCCCGTCGGCGGCGACGCCCTGCCGGGACACCCACTCCTCGTCCGCCGCCGGCCGGTGCCCGGCGTCGAGCTGGTCCCAGGAGGCGAGGCAGCCGGAGCCGAGGAAGTGGTGGTTGCCGAGCACCTCGCGCACGCCCAGGTCGGTCAGGACGACCGTGGGGACACGGCGGTGCAGGGCCTCCAGGGCGGCCGTGGAGCTGACCGTGACCAGCAGGTCGGTGCGGTCCAGCACCTCGCCCATGTGGCCGTACACCAGCCGGAAGTTGGCGGGCAGCTCCTTGCCCTGCGCCAGCTTCTGGTACGGCAGCTCCTCGATGTGGGTGGTGTGTTCGCCCGGCTTGGAGCGCAGCTTCAGCAGCACCTCGCGCTCGGGGTGCCTGCGGGCGTGCTGGATGAGCCGGTTCAGCAGGTACGTACGGTCCTTGCGGCTGTCCGGGACGGACGGCTGGGCCGCGAACACCACGGTGTACGGGTCGTGTTCACCGGTGTACGGCGCCCCGCCGAGGAAGGGCAGCGCGACCTCGGTGACCGAGGAGGCGTCGGCGCCCACGCCCTCGTACACGGCCCGGAACCGGCCCGCGTCGTGCCGGGAGTTGGCGAGGACGAGGTCCGCGCCGTGCCGCAGCAGCAGCCCGTCGGCGAGCTTCTCGTAGACGACACCGACGTAACCGGTGACGACGACGGGACGCCTGCCGGCGCCGGCCCAGGCGGCGCGCAGCCCGTGCAGCATGGCCTGGACGCCGCCACCGACGAGCGCGAGGATGAGGACGTCGTACCGGTCTTCGGTGGTTTTGCCCATGGAACGCAGGAACTCGACGCCGGTGACCTCACGCAGGGAGTCGGCCCGGACGCCGACCTCCTTCAGCTGGCGGGCTGTCGGCGTGGCGCGTCCGCGCAGGAGGTAGCCGTCGAGCCGGATCTCGGCATCCATAGGAGCGAGGCGCTGCGCGGTGAGGGCGCCCCACTTCCACCGGGTGTCGGAGTCGGCGAGGACGGCGACCCGCAGGGACTTCGTAGCACTGGCTGGCACGCCGAAGACGCTAGAAAGCCATTCCGAGGTTCCGCCCAACCCGAATGCAACAAACGGTTAACAGCACATCGCCGAATGGCGAATCGGGCCGCGAGGGCGCGGTAAAAGAGCCCGGTTCACAGCTTCGCCACGTGCCGTTCACCCAGCATCAAGCAGACGGTCAAGACGAATGACGGGCTTCGGCCTAACGTCCCTGACGTGGTCAAGCTCTCCGTCATCGTGCCGTTCTACAACGTGCAGCAATATGCGCCCGACACGCTCAGGAGCCTTGCGGCGAACGCGCGTGAGGACTTCGAATTCATTCTCGTCGACGACTGCTCCCGCGACGGGACACCAGAGATCCTCGCGCGCGCGGAACGCGAGCTGCCCGGGGCCGTGTTCGTCCGGCACGAGCGGAACGGCGGGCTGGCGACCGCGCGCAACACCGGTATCGACCGGGCGCGCGGCGAGTACCTCACCTTCCTGGACGGCGACGACTGGCTCGCCCCCGGCTACTTCCCGCAAGCGGTGTCGGCCTTGGAGGAACTGGGCTGCGACTTCATCCGCACCGACCATGTGCAGTGCACCGCGCGCTCGCGCCAGGTGTTCCGGGTGCCGGTCGGGCGGCGCGGTGTGGTGCTGGACCCGCGGGAGGCGATCCTGCCCGCCGACCGCTCGACGTCCGTGGACTACGCCTACGCGTGGGCGGGCGTCTACCACCGGCGGCTGGTGGACAAGGGCCTGCTGCACTTCACCGACGGGCTGCGCACGGCGGAGGACCGGCCGTGGATCTGGAAACTGCACCGGGAGGCGGATTCCTTCGCCGCGGTGACCTTGTTGGGCGTTTTCTACCGTCGCGGCGTCGCCTCTTCGCTCACTCAGATCGGTGATGTCCGGCAACTCGATTTCATTCGCGCGTTCGATCAGGTCATCGCGGAAACCGCCCAGGACCGGGACGCGGACGAGCTGTTGCCGAAGGCGGTCCGCACTTATTGCGCCATCATTTCCCATCATCTGGGATCCATCGAAAGGTTCGAGCCCGCGGTGGCGAAGAAACTGAAATCCATGAGTGCCGCGGCCCTGCGGCGCATGCCGCAGGACGTGCTGGACGAGGCGCTGGACTCCATGGACCTCCAGCGCGCCGGCAAGCTGCGCCGGCTGCGCCGCCGTCCCGCCACCGCGGGGGCCGCCGCGTGACCACCCAGATCTTCCAGGCGTCGACCCTGTACGGCACGGCCACGCTCGCCGCCGCCCTGGACTCCGGCTGCTTCGGCCCGGCCGACCGGCGGATCCTGCTGGTCTGCAACAACGCGGCGGCGCCCGAGACCACTCCCGCGCTGGACGAGGCGCCCGGCTTCGAGAAGCTGCGTGACCGCTTCGACGAGGTGATCTCGTACAACGCGACCATCTTCCCGTTCCATCCGGGCGGCTGGGCGCCCCGCGTGGACGACATGCCGCTGTGGGAACGCTTTCTGCGGCACGAGTGGCAACTGGGCGACGACGACGTGGAGTTGGTCGTCGAGTCGATCCAGGTCAACCCCTCCCTGGCGCTCGGGCAGATCTTCACCGGCGCCCCGGTGACGGTCTACGCGGACGGCCTGATGAGCTACGGCCCCACCCGCAACAAGATCGACCCGCTGGTCGGCACCCGGGTGGACCGGGTGCTGCACCTGGACCTGGTGCCGGGCCTGAAGCCGCTGCTGCTCACCGAGTTCGACGTGCCGGGCGAGATCGTGCCCACGGCCGCCTTCACCAAGGTGCTCGCCGCACTCGCGCCCTCCGGCGCCGAGCTGCCGGAGGTCGAGGAGCCCGCGCTGCTGCTCGGCCAGTATCTGTCGGCGCTGGACATCCTCACCGCCGAGCAGGAGGAGAAGCTCCATGTGCGGATGCTGAGGGGCGCGGCCGCGCTCGGCCACACCAAGGTGGTGTTCAAGCCGCACCCGTCGGCCCCGGCCGGCTTCACCCGCTCCCTGGAGCAGGAGGCCGAGAGGCTGAAGGTCGAGCTGACCGTGGTGGACACGCCGGTCCTCGCCGAGGTGCTGTACCAGCGGATGCGTCCCGCGCTGGTCGTCGGCTGCTTCTCCACCGCCCTGCTCACGGCGAAGGCGCTGTACGGCCTGCCCGTCGCCCGAATCGGCACCGAACTGCTGCTGGAGCAGCTGACGCCGTACGAGAACAGCAACCGGGTCCCGGTGACCATCGTCGACGCGCTGCTGCCCGCCCTCGGCGACGGTGCCGCGGTGGCCGGGCAGCGTGCCGGGATGGATGTCGAGGTGCTCGGTGCGCTGATCCGCGCGGTGGGCTTCGCGATGCAGCCGAAGATCTACCCGATGCTGCGCGCGCAGACCGAGACCTGGCTCGCCAGGAACCTGAACGCGCAGACCATGCGCTACTTCAAGCGCCGGCGCCTGTCCTCGCTGGCCCTGCCCGGCGGGGTGCCCGCCCAGCTGGCGTTCATCCCGCGCAACGCGACGGTCCGCCGGGTGGCCCGCAAGGCACGCAGCCTGCGCGACTCCGTACGCCGCTGAGGCGGGAGCCCGTACGGCGCCGAGGCGGGCGGGCCCGGCATCGGGCCTGCTCGTCCTCGTTCACCTGGATGTCACCTCAACTATGCAGACATTTCAGGTAGTTTCATATAAAATATCTAGAGGATAGGCCGATTGTTCGGGTAAACGTCGAACATCATGGCTGCCTCATCCCCCGCCCTCGCCACCGTTCCGGCTCCGCCCGCTCCCGGAACGGCCCCCGCCCCCAGGCCCCAGAACCGTCTGCTCGCCCTGGACGGCCTACGGCTCGTCGCCGCGCTGATGGTCTGCCTCTACCACTACGCAGGCCGCGGCGGCACCGTCTCCGCGTCCTGGCACGGAAACCCGGACCACATCTTCCCGACCCTGTCCCGGGCGGCCGTCTACGGCAACTTCGGCGTGCAGTTCTTCTTCGTCATCAGCGGTTTCGTGATCTGCATGAGCAGTTGGGGCCGCACCCTCGGCGACTTCTTCCGCTCCCGGGTCGCGCGCCTCTACCCCGCCTACTGGGTGGCCCTGGTCCTGGTCACGGGGGCGTCCCTCGCCCTGCCCGCCGTGGTCCACGCGGTCCGGCTGGACGAGTTCCTGGTCAATCTGACGATGCTGCAGCAGCCGATGGGCACGACCCGCGTCCTCGGTGTGTGCTGGACGCTCTGGGTCGAGGTCCGCTTCTACGTCCTGTTCGCGCTGCTCGTCGTCCTGCGCGGGGTGACCTACCGCCGGACGGTGCTGTTCGCCTGCGTCTGGACGCTGGCGGCCGTCCTGTGCCACTCGTCCCGCGACGACCTGCTGAACCAGGTCGTCATGCCCGAGTGCGCCCCCTTCTTCATCGGCGGTCTGGCGCTGTACCTGATCCACCGCTTCGGCAGCGACCTGCTCGCGTGGGGCATCGTCGCGATGTCCTGGCTGCTGGCGCAGCGGGAGGCCACCCTCGGCCTGTGGGGCCCGCACCCGCACCGCAACCCGTACGTCGTCATCCTGATCGTCACGCTCGCCTTCGCGGCCGTCGCCGCCGTGGCGCTGGGCTGGGCCCAGTGGGCCTCCTGGCGGCACCTGGTCACGGCCGGCGCGCTGACGTACCCCTTCTATCTGGTCCACGAGCACCTGGGCTGGTTCGTCATCCGGGTGCTGCACCGGGGTCTCGGCCTGCCCGCGTGGCCGACGCTCGTCGTGACCGTGCTCGGCATGCTGGTGCTGGCGTGGCTGATCCACCGGTATGCGGAGAAACCGTTCGGACCGCGCCTGAAGAGGGCGCTGAAGGTGCGGAAGTTGGACAGCCGTTCATCCGGTCTTGGGTTTTGAGGCGGAGGCTCGGGCAGGTTCAGGAAACTCACAGACAGCCATATCGAGGGAGTGCCTCCCGCATGGTCACCACCCAGGAAACGAAGCGCCCGCCCCGCCGCCTCGACGATGTCCCCGGCTGGTTCCCGGTGCTCGACCAACTGCTCTTCGACTGGTTCCTGAACCGGCAGGAATCCGCCGGGATGCGAGGTGATCTGCTGGAGGTCGGCGTCTACATGGGCAAGAGCGCGATCTTCATAGGGCGGCACCAGCAGCCCGCCGAGCGGTACACCGTGTGCGACCTGTTCGAGGGCGAGGCGCCCGACGACGCCAACCGGGCCGAGTCGACGAAGTCCTACAGCGCGCTGACCCGCCGCGTCTTCGAGGACAACTACCGCTCCTTCCACGACGAGTTGCCCCGGGTGCTCCAGGGACCCAGCTCCGTGGTGCCCGCCGAGGTCGAGCCCCGCTCCTGCCGGTTCGTGCACATCGACGCCTCGCATCTGTACGAGCATGTGCACGGCGACATCGGGGCGGCCCGCGATCTGCTGCTCCCGGACGGCATCGTCGTCCTGGACGACTTCCGCTCCGAGCACACCCCCGGAGTCTCCATAGCCACCTGGGAGGCCGTGCTCAACCGCAGCCTGCGCCCCATCTGCCTGAGCACCCAGAAGCTGTACGGCACCTGGGGCGATCCGGAGCCGGTCCAGGAGGAGCTGCTGGCGATGGCCCGGGACCGGTCCGACTGCCACCTGAGCGTCCAGGAGGCCGCCGGGCACCGGATCGTCCGGCTGAAGTCGAAGGGCATGCAGGCGCCGGAGTTCCCGCCCTCCAGGCACGCGGAGGCTCCCCCGGAGCCCACGCCGACCCCGCAGGAGGCCCCGGCCCCCGCCCCGGCCCCGGCTCCCGCCCCGTCCACGACCCGGCCCGCGCCACGCCGCACCACGAGCCGAGCCCGCCGGGTCGCCGTCGACCTGCTGCCGCCGGTCGTCACCCGGGCGATCCGCAACGCCCGCACGGGCAGGAGCTGACCGCCGGCTCAGCCGATCCCGTACCGCGCCCCGATGCCCGCGACGAGGATCGCCAGCCCCTCCTCGAACTGCTCGTCGTAGCCGTCGAAGAGCAATGACCCGGCCTCGGCCGCCAGCGGGTACTCGGCCAGGCGCCGGGCGCGTTCCGTGATGTCGTACCCCTCCCGGCGCTCGCCCGGGAGGGGCTGCACGCCCTGTTCCTCGGTGACGAAGCCCAGGGTGTACGCGTTCGCCGTGCGGCCCGCGTGGACCGCCTGGGCGAGGGTGAATCCGGCCTGCGTGAGCAGCCGCAGGTTGGCCTCCAGCGCGGGGGCGTGCTCCGTGCCCGTGAAACGTGAACCGCTGAAGACCCTCGCCCCGTCGCGGTAGCCGAGCAGCGCGGCCCGCAGGGCGCGGCTCGACCCCGTCAGCCGCTCCTGCCAGGTCTCGGCGGGATCAAGGGCGCTGCCCGCGACCATCCGCCGGTACATCTCCGTCGCCATCTCGTCCAGCAGCGCCTGCTTGTCCTTGAAGTGCCAGTACAGCGCGGGCGCCTTGACGTCCAGCTCCTTGGCGATGGCACGCAGGGTCAGACCCTCCAGACCGACCTCGTTCAGCAGCCGCAGCGCGGTGGCGGCGACGCGGCGGCGATCCAGGGGGGCGCGTTTCTCGGGGCTCACACTTGACAGCTTAACAGCGTTAAGGGCACCCTCATGGATGACGGAACTTAACAACGTTAAGGAGAATCGTGATGGATGTCCTGATCGTGGGTGCCGGCCCCACCGGACTGGCCCTCGGCATCGACCTCGCCCGCCGTGGCGTGGACGCGCTGGTCGCGGAGCGGGCCGAGGGCCTCTTCCCCGGCTCGCGCGGCAAGGGGCTTCAGCCCCGCACCCAGGAGGTCTTCGACGACCTGGGCGTACTGGAGGCGATCCGGGCGGCGAGCGGCCCCTACCCGAACCGGATGATCTGGAAGGACGGCCGGCGGCTCGGCGCACAGTCGATGTTCGACACGGTCGAGGCCGACGAGGGCGCGCCGTACACCGATCCGCTGATGATCCCGCAGTGGCGCACTCAGGAGATCCTTTGCGCGCGGCTCGCAGAGCTGGGCGGGAAGGTGGCCTTCGGGCACGAGGTGACGGGGCTGGAGCAGGACGCGGAGGGCGTGACCGTGCGGTTCGCCGACGGCGGCAGCGCCCGCGCGGCGTATGTCGTCGCGGCCGACGGCGGACGCTCGGTGGTCCGGCGCGCGGTGGGCGTGGGCATGACCGGGGAATCGGTCGACCCGGCGCCGTTCCTGGTGGCGGACGTCCAGGTGACCGGCCTCGACCGGGACCACTGGCACGCCTTCCCCAAGGACGACGGCACCGCTGTCGGACTGTGCCCGCTGCCCTGCACGGACCATTTCCAGCTGCAGGCGCGCCTCGCGGAGGGCACGCGGCCCGACCCTTACCTGTCCCTGGACGGCATCCGCGAGCTGGTCGCCGCGTACACGCACCTGGCTCCCGAGGCCGTCACGGAACTGCGCTGGGCCTCCGACTTCCGCCCGCGCGCCGCCCTGGCGGACCGCTTCCGGGCCGGCCGGGTCCTCCTCGCCGGCGACGCGGCCCACGTCCACTCCCCGGCCGGCGGCCAGGGTCTGAACACCAGCGTCCAGGACGCCTACAACCTGGGCTGGAAGCTGGGCGCGGTGCTGCGCGCCGGGGCGCCGGACTCCGTCCTCGACACCTACGAGGAGGAGCGCCGGGCGAACGCGGCGGCCATGCTGGACCTCTCGACGGGCGTGCACCGCGGGGAGGTACGCCGGGGACAGGCGACGGTCCAACTGGGGCTCGGCTACCGGGAGTCGTCCCTGAGCGCGGAGACTCGGAAGAACCCGTCGCAGGTCCGGGCAGGTGACCGCGCCCCGGACGGCACGGTGCACGGCATCCGCCTCTTCGACGCGTTCCGGGGCCCGCACTGGACACTGCTGGGCGCGGAGACCACGGTCCCCGGCGTACGGACGCTCCCGGCGGCCCCGGAGTCGTACGGCCCGGGCGTCTTCCTGATCCGCCCGGACGGGTACGTGGGCTGGGCGGGCGACTCGGCGGACGGGGTCGGGGCCTATCTGTCCGGGGTCGGCGCCTGACCCTGCCCTCGCGCCGCCCTACGCGCTGGCCAGCGTCAGCTTCACCGCGAACCCCAGGAACAGCGCCCCGGCCGCCGAAGTGGCCGTCGCGGACAGCCGCTTGCGCCGCCGGAACGCCGCGGCGAGGCGCGTACCACTGAATATCAGCGCGCTGAGGTAGAGGAAGCTGGCCGCCTGGGCGAACGCGCCGAGGACGACGAAGGACAGGCCCGGGTAGGCGTAGTGCGGGTCGACGAACTGCACGAAGAAGGCGACGAAGAACAGGATCGCCTTGGGGTTGAAGAGGCTGACCACGAACGCCCGCCGAAAGGGCCGCTCGTCGGCCGCGGTGGAGGGCGCGGAGTCCTCCACGGCCTTCTCCCGCCGCGTCCGCCACATCTGCCAGGCGGCCCGCAGCATGCCTATCGCCAGCCAGGTCAGATACCCGGCACCGGCGTACTTCACGATCCCGAACAGCACGGCGTTGGCCTTGAGCAGCGAGGCCACCCCGGCGGCGGACAGCGTCATCAGCACGGAGTCCCCGCAGAACACGCCGACCGCGGCGCTGTAACCGGCCCGCACTCCGCGCCGGGCGGCCACGGAGAGCACGTACAGCGAGTTGGGCCCGGGGAGCAGGACGATCAGGATCAGGCCCGCGAGATAGGTGGGGAGGTCGATGACGCCGAACATGGAAAGGAGTGTCGCACGGGGGTACGACACTCCGGTTCGGGGTGGCGGTCAGTCGTCGCCGTCGAGGAGGGCGTCCACGGAGAGGTCGAGGGTGATGCCGACGGATTCGGGGAGGGGAACGGTCTCGCCTCGCTTATAGCGGACGGGGGCGGGGTACTTGCCGTCGACCGGGTCTGTGTAGAGAAGGACCTCGTCGTGTCGGCGGTCGGCGATGAGGTACACGGGGATACCGGCTCGCGCATAGACGTCAACCTTGGTGGCCGTGTCGTTGGTCCAGTTGGAGGAGGTCACCTCCAAGACCAGCCGGAAGACATGGGGCGCGTAACAGTTCTTCTCGACAAGTGCGTCCTGGAAGTCGGCATCCACGATCGACAAGTCCGGTACGGCATAGTCGTCCGGCCCTGTCGGCAGCCACAGGCCGATGCCCCCTACGGTTCTGAGCCCCGCCTGCCGGTCCCCCGCTTGGTAGCAGGCCACGATCAACCAAGAAAGTGTCACTTGATGCGGCCCGTCCGGCGGCGGTGTCACGACGATGCTCCCGTTGAGGATCTCGACCCGGTGCCCGGGCAGCTCCTCCCAGAGCCGGTCGGCAGCATCGGCAAGCGACGACTCGTGCAGTATCACAGCCACGGCACCCTCCTTTCGGGAACACCCTTCACGAGCGTAACCGGCTGCGGGCGACTTCCGCCCATGATCACCCATACGGAGTAACCGCCCAGCTCAGAACCGCTCCGACGGCTCGTAAGCCCCCCAAACCCCCCGCAACGCGTTGCACACCTCCCCCACCGTCGCCCGCCCCCGCAACGCCTCCTTCATCGGATACAAGACGTTGCCCTCTCCCTCAGCCGCTTTCCGCAACGCGTCCAGCGCCGCGCCCACCGCCCCCTGATCCCGCTCGGCCCGCAGCCCCGCCAGCCGCTCCGCCTGGCGGGCCTCGATCGCCGGGTCGACGCGGAGCGGCTCGTAGGGCTCCTCCTCGGCCAGCTGGAAGCGGTTGACGCCGACGACCACCCGTTCCCCGGAGTCGGTCTCCTGGGCGATGCGGTACGCGTTGCGCTCGATCTCGGCCTTCTGGAAGCCCTGCTCGATGGCCGCCACCGCTCCGCCCAGGTCCTCGACCCTGCGCATCAGGTCGACGGCCGCCTCCTCCACGTCGTCCGTCATCCGCTCCACCGCGTAGGAGCCCGCGAAGGGGTCGACCGTCGCCGTCACGTCCGTCTCGTGCGCCAGTACCTGCTGGGTTCGCAGGGCGAGCCGCGCGCTCTTGTCCGTCGGCAGCGCGATCGCCTCGTCGAAGGAGTTGGTGTGCAGGGACTGCGTGCCGCCGAGCACCGCGGCCAGGGCCTGGACGGCGACGCGCACCAGGTTCACCTCCGGCTGCTGCGCCGTCAGCTGGACGCCGGCCGTCTGGGTGTGGAATCGGAGCATCAGGGACCTGGGGTCGCGCGCCCCGAACTCCTCCCGCATCACCCGCGCCCAGATCCGGCGCGCCGCGCGGAACTTGGCGACCTCCTCCAGCAGCGTCGTACGGGCCACGAAGAAGAAGGACAGGCGGGGCGCGAGGTCGTCCACGGACATGCCCGCCGCCACCGCCGTACGGACGTACTCGATACCGTCCGCCAGGGTGAACGCGATCTCCTGTACGGGTGACGCGCCCGCCTCCGCCATGTGGTACCCGGAGATGGAGATCGTGTTCCACTTGGGGATCTCGGCGGCGCAGTACCTGAAGATGTCCGCCGTCAGGCGCAGGGAGGGCTGCGGCGGGAAGATGTACGTCCCCCGCGCGATGTACTCCTTCAGCAGGTCGTTCTGGATCGTGCCGGTCAGCCGGTCGGCGCGCACGCCCTGCTCCTCCGCCACCAGCTGGTAGAGCAGCAGCAGGAGAGCGGCGGGCGCGTTGATCGTCATCGATGTCGAGACCTGGCCGAGCGGGATGCCGTCGAACAGCACCCGCATGTCCTCGATCGAGTCGATCGCCACGCCCACCTTGCCGACCTCGCCGTGGGCGAGGGGCGCGTCGGAGTCGTGGCCCATCTGGGTGGGCAGGTCGAAGGCGACCGAGAGGCCGGTGGTGCCGTGGGCGATCAGCTGCCGGTAGCGGGCGTTGGACTCGGCGGCCGTACCGAAGCCGGCGTACTGGCGCATGGTCCAGGGGCGGCCGGTGTACATGCTGGGGTACACGCCGCGGGTGAAGGGGTACGCGCCCGGTTCGCCCAGTTGGACGGCCGGGTTCCAGCCGTCCAGCGCCTGTGGTCCGTAGACCGGCTCGATCGGCAGCCCCGACTCCGACTCACGCGCCATGGATGCCTCCGCAGTACGTCCTGTCACCCCTCACCATGCCCCGTCGTTCGACGACGGTCACGCTGGGAAACATCCCGTCATGAGGATCTCGGGAAGACCCGCCGCCGTACTCGCCTCGGCCGCCGCCCTCGCATCCCTCTGCGGCTGCACCGTGCAGCCCACGGACGCCAACGGCAAAGCCAGGGCGCCGCTGCACGTCCAGACTCCGGGAAGCCTGCCGCCGGATACCACCCGGACGGACCTGCCGCAGGTTCCCACCCGGACGGACCTGCCGCAGCTTCCCACCCGAACGGCCCAACCGCAGGCGTCGCCGTTCGCGCTCGCTCCCCTCGTCCTGTGGTCCCGCGGCGACAGCGGATCCGCCGTACGGGAGCTGCAGGCGCGGCTGCGCCAGCTGGACTGGCTGTCCGAAGGGCCCACGGGCTCGTACGGCCGGCTGACCGAACGGGCCGTCCAGGGCTTCCAGGGCAAGCGCGGGCTGCCGCAGACCGGGCGGACGGACACCGTCACCTGGCACCGGCTGGTGTCGATGACCCACACGCCCGGCACCTGGGAGCTGTACCTGATGGGCGGTCAGCCGGCCGGCGCGCCCGACCCGCGCTGTATGACCGGCCGTGTCCTGTGCATCGACAAGACGACGCGGACGCTGCGCTGGATGGTCGGCGGACGGACGGTGTCGACGACGGCGGTGCGGTTCGGGACGCAGTACACACCGACCAGGGAGGGTGTCTTCCACGTCTACTGGAAGGCGCGGAACTGGGTGTCGACGCTCTACCACTCGCCGATGCCGTACGCGATGTTCTTCAGTCGCGGCCAGGCCGTGCACTACTCGTACGACTTCGCGGCACGCGGATACGCGGGAGGTTCGCACGGATGCGTGAACGTCCGGGACGAGGCCGCGATCCAGCAGCTGTTCGCGCAGGTGCGGGTGGGCGACAAGGTCGTCGTCTACTGGTGAGACGGGATTGAGACGGGATATGGGGCGCGGGCGGGACCGGGGGAACGTGTCCCGCCCGCGCCAGGTGCACGAGCCGTGGGTACGGGGGGAACCCCGGCTCAGTGCGACGGCCGATGACCAGTCGGCTCACTCATTACTGCGCTGCCGGCTCCGAAAACGTCACACCCCGCACGGAGAATTTTTCGCGGCCTACGAAACCGCAGGTCAGAGGGGTGCCAGGGGGCAGGCTTCCGCTGCTGCGGACTCAGAGCGCGGTGTACGTCGGGCTCGGCGCGGGGCCAAGCGGGGCGCTTTTCGCCCGGGAGGGGTGCGCCGGAGCGAAGGCCGAGGGAACGGGCGCGGCAACGCCGCTGTGCCGGCCCTTGCCGCCGCCACCGCCCTGTCCGTCGTCCCCGCCCTGTCCGTTGCCGCCGCCCTGTCCGTTGCCGTCGCCGCCCCGGCCGGGGTTGCCGTCCTCGTCGCCGCCCTGGCCCTTGTCGCCGCCCTTGCCCTTGCCCTTGTCCTTGCCGTCGGACTGTCCGTCGTCGCCCTGGCCGCCGTTCGTCTGGCCGCCGACCGAGTCGACGGTGGCCAGGACGATCTTGCAGAACTGGCTCACCCGGGCGCTGCCGCCCGCCAGGTTCTCCAGCGCGCGCCGGCGCCCGGCGTCCAGCGCCTTGCCGTCCCGGATGTCCCGGCAGGCGCCGGTCGCGTCCTTCCAGCGGCCGCCGGCGGTGCCGGAGGGGTCGCCGGCGCCGGGCGAGGCGCCCGGGACCTTGCGGTCGTCCGGTCCGGTGGCCTCGCCGGAGGCACCGCCGCGGTGCGTGCCCGCGCCGGTGCCCGGGGTGCCGGGGCTCGCGGACGCGCCCGTGGTGCCCTGCGGCGAGTCCGAGGCGAGCGGTTCGTCGGAGGGCCGGCCGGCGGAGACGGAGGCGGCGGGGCCGGGGTGCTCGGGCCCGAACGGCGTGGGCAGCATCCCGGTCCCGGCGGCCATGGCGACCCCGCCGAGCGTGCCCGCGGCCATCGCGGCGGCGAGCGCCAGGCGCACCGGGCGGGCCCAGCGGGGCCGCCTGAGCGGGATTCCGGTACGGGCCGGGGCGCCGATGCGGACCAGGCCCGCGTCGGCACCGGGCCTGGTCACCGCGGGGGCGCCGTCGGCGTGGACGGCGGCGGTCCGTTCGGCGTCGGCGGCCTCGCGGACCTTGCGGAACGCGGCGAGGGCGGCCTCTTCGCCGGGGAGTTCACCGGAGGCGGGGGCCGTCTCCGCGGACAGCGCGCCGAGCGCCCGGGAGAGACGTTCGGCCTGGTCATGGGCGGAGGCGTCGACGGCTTCCAGTGACTCACCGCGCAGCAGGCGTTCCGCTGTCTCACGGTTCAGCCACTTGTACTGCTCGTCGGCCATCACATGTCCTTCTGCGTCCGCGCACGCGTATCCGTCACAGTTGCGGACGACACCGCGCGACCACGCGGTTCTCTCTGGGGTGGGAGCGCGTCCAGCACCCCCGCCGATTCCGGATCGTCGCCGAGCAGCTCCGCGAGCCGCTTCAGACCGCGGTGCGCCGCGGTGCGTACGGCACCGGCGCGTTTGCCGAGCGTCTCGGCGGCGGTCTTGGCGTCGAGGCCGACCACGACGCGCAGGACGACCGCCTCGGCCTGGTCCTGCGGGAGCCGCGCGATGAGGGAGAGGGTGCTGTCGGTGGCCAAGGCCTCGATGGCCTCGCCGGCCGTGTCGGACTCGGCGGCCCGGCCGGTCAGTTCCGTCTCGTCGCCGCCTATGGCGGGGCGGCGGCCGCGCATCCGTATGTGGTCCAGGGCGCGGTTGCGGGCGATCCGCGCGGCCCAGCCGCGGAAGCGGTCGGCGTCCCCGCTGAACCGGTCGAGGTCCCGGGCGATCTGCAGCCAGGCCTCGGACGCGACGTCCTCGGCATCCGGATCACCGACCAGCGTGCGTACGTATCCGAGCAGCCGCGGCTGCACGGCGCGGTACACGGTACGGAACGCGGTCTCGTCTCCGTCCTGTGCCGCACGCACCGCGGCGGTCAGCTCCGCGTCGTCCCCCAGCACCGTACTCCCTTTACGCCCTGTTTCCTGGTCGGCGCGAAAGGCACGTTACGGCGTGAAACCGCTCCCCGTCCATGTCCATAGAAGATGCAACTAACTCGTGACCGGGTGCGGATGTGCGCAGGGTGAGCGCCGAGCGGGGTCGGGGTGTGACAGAAAACGCACTCACGGCGCTGAAGGAAGTACGGGCCGCGCGCGGCCCGTCAGCGCGACGGCCGGGGCCTCTCCTGTGGGGGGTGGCGGCCCCGGCCGTCTCCGCGGCTTCGTGGGGGCAGGCGGTGCGTCGTGTGGTCAGCGGCCGGGGACGGCCAGGTCGCCCTCGACGTACTGCGCGCGTCCGAAGCCGAACGACCAGTCCTGCGGGCCGTTCTCGAAGATGCTGACGAAGACGTCCTCGCCGGCGATGCCGAGGGGTTCCAGCTGCTTGGCGATGGTCGCGAAGACCTGCTGCTTGACCTCGGTGGTGCGCCCCGACTGGGTGAAGATCTGGATCATCACGAGCCGGTCGGTCCGCTCGAAGCCGAGGCCGGCGTCCAGGGCGATGATGTGGTCGGCGTCGTGCTCGGTGATGACCTGGAACCGGTCCCGTTCGGGGACGGCCAGCACGTCCACGATCGCCCGGTGGGCCGCGTCGGCGATGGCCCTGATGTCTTCCGGACGGCGTCCGCGGATGAGATCGATTCGTACGAAGGGCATGATGCTCGTTCCTTGATCGTTGGGGACTGGTGTGCCGGCGGGATGCCGGCGGTTCAGCGGGGCAGGTGCACCCACGTCCCGTGGGGGGCGCACGCTGGAGGGCAAAGAGACCGGCATCGGAAGGCGAGCTGGATCTCCGGCGGCCCTTGGGAGGAGTGGGCCGGCCGTCGAACCCGGTGAGTCCAGGCTCAGGAGCCCGCCCTGCTGTCTCATGCATGGCGCGCGGCCAGCGCACGCAACCCCGCGTTGACCAGCATCCTGACGGCAACGGTCGCTGCGGCGATGGTCAGCGACGTCCACGACGGCACTGCGGCGAGCCGAATCAGTCCCGCCGCCAGCAGGAAGTCGGTCAGCAGAGCGACCGTGGGCTGGACGCGGCGCAGGCGGAGGCCTGCGCAGGCGGCGGAGAGCAACCCGAGCAGCGTCACCAGCAAGGCCGTCTGATGCAGCACCGCCGTCATGACGGGACCGCCGGACTCGCGGCGGGCCCTGCGCCCGGCACCCACTCGACCTCCTTGCGCTCCTTCTCGATCTCCTTGCCCAGGAAGTAATTCAGGACGGTACGGATGGTGGCGATCGCGGCCAGCTGCCCGATCTCCGCGAACGTCGGCGCGATGGCCGTCCGCAGGATGTCCCCGGCCAACTGGAACTCAAGCCCCAGTGTGAGGAACCGCCCCAGGGACAGCCGAATCCGGTTGAACTCCCGCCGCGGCTCCCGCACACCGTCCCTGGAAACTCGTTCCCACGGTGCCGCACCTCTCAAGAGCTGAACGAACGCCCAGAGCGCGCCGACGAAAATGACCAGCGCACCGGCGAACTCCACCAGGTGCACCATCGCGTCGACGACGTCTTTCAGCGTCGACTCCGGGAGCAGATACTCCTCGGCGGGGGAATTGCCACCATCCCGAATCACATCCACCGCACATCACTCCTCCGGCTCAAACCACGTGTCGCGCAAAAGACACATCGCTCGCTCCACCGACACTGCCGACATGACACGCGTACCCGACGAAGGCATGGTCCTGGTCCCGGGCAACTCCCTCCTCACCGCCACCCCCGAGGAGGGCCGAGCCCTGGCCCTGACCCTGGCCCGGCACACCATCCACAACATCCAGCCCGACCTGGACGTCCTCAAAGGCGGCCGCCCCAACTACTCCACGACACCGGAAAGCCTGATGCACGCGGGGCAGGTGGTGGCGCTGGAGTTCCAGACGATCGCCGCGGCGAACAACTACTGGCGTTCCTGAAATCCCAGGGAGATTTCCGGCCTCGGAAGCTCGCGACAGGTCAGCGCCAGTAGTTGTTCGCGGCTGCGATGGGATCAGACCGTGTTGGTACAAGTGCCATGTGATTACTCCGTCGTGCGAGAAACGGGGCGCCCGTGTGTTTTGAGGTCTGAGCGAGCGCCGTGCCACGAGTCTCGATCAGGTGCACTGCTCAAGTCGTGAGCAGTTCTGCTCAACGGGTACCTATTTCGCGGCCCACCAGGCGGCGATCTGGGCGCGGGAGGAGAAACCGAGCTTGGTCAGGATGCGGTTGACGTGGTTGTCGACGGTGCGGGGGGACAGCACCAGTTCTGCGGCGATCCTGCGGTTGGTCATGCCACGGGCGACCAGCGCGGCGACCTGTTCCTCCCGACGGGTCAGCCCGCTTGCGGCAGCCGGTGAGAGGGCCGGCGTGGCGCCGGTGCCTGTGCCTGTGCCGAGGGCGTAGGTGATGGCCTGGTCGGCACCGTCGAGCGCGGCGCCTGCCGCGAGGGCCTGTTCGTAGCCCGCCGGCCCCAGGGCCTTCCGGACCTGGGCGGTGCACTGGGCGTGGTACTCCTGGTGCCGGTCACCTGCGGCGATCGTGATGCCGGTGTCCTCTCGTAGCGCCCGGGCCGCGCCCAGCAACCGACCGGCCCGCTTGTGGTCGTCCGCCGATGCGGTGATCCAGGCGAGCTGCTCGACCATGTTCGCCACGCCGATGCTGTCGCGGAAGCCCCGCAGTGTTTCAAGCGCGCACAGCGTCCGTTCCCTGGCCTCGGCCTGCTCGCCCAGCTCCCACGCACGTCGGCCCAGCACCATCAGCAGGCGGGCGCGGGACCACCGCTCCCCGTGCCCTTCGGCGGCGGCAAGCGCCTGCGCGCTGGTCCTGGGCGCGCGCGGGTCCCCGCCCAGGGTCTGGGCAATGCCCCATGCGCATCGCCAGCTGACCTCGCCGTACCGGTCGCCGAGCGCGGTGTGCGCGGCCACCGCCTGCTCGATTAGGGTGACAGCCTCCTCCGTCCGCCCCTCGCACAGCGCCAGTGCGCCGCGGTGCCCGCATGCGTCCGCGCCGGCTGCCGCGTCCCCGAGCCGTGCGGCCAGCTCGTCGGCCTCGTCCACAAACCGGTGTGCCGCCGCAAGATCGGCTTGGGTGTACGCGACGTGGGTGGCGACCAGCAGCGCGCGCAACCGGGCCGCCGTGGGCTCCGGCGCCGCGGTCAGCGCCCGTTCCAGATACCGCCGCCCCTCGCTGAGACACCCACCCGCGATCCAGTGGAAGACCAGCGCGGCGGGCAGCGCCAGCGCGGCCTGCCGGTCCTCAGCGAGTTCGGGCCGGGGACTGTCGTCCGGACCCGCCTTCGCCGCCGTCTCCTGCTGGTATTCCAGGGCCGCCATCAGATTGCTGTGGTCGGCATGCAGCCGGGCCAGGCTCTCCGCCTGACCCTGGCCGAGCCAGTCCTGGCGACAGCGCTCGGCCAGGGCGAGGAAGAAGGCGCGGTGCCGTCGCCGCAGCCGCTGATCCTCGCCGCCGGCCGCCAGGTGCTCCCACCCGTACTGACGGATGGTCTCCAGCAACCGGTAGCGGGGCCGCTCCTCGGTGCCCGCGTGCTCGACCAGGGACTGGGCGACCAGCCGGTCCAGCACGTCCAGCACCTCGTCCGGCGCCAGGCCCTCGCCCGCCGCCAAGCCCTCGCCCGCACAGACGTCCTCGGCCGCCTCCAGGGTGAAGCTGCCGGCGAAGACCGACAGCCGGCTCCACAGCAGCCGCTCCGCCGGGCCGCACAGCTCCCAGCTCCAGTCGATCGCCGCACGCAGAGTGCGCTGGTGCGGCCTGGCGGCGCGACTGCCCGCCGTCAGCAGCGCGAACCGGTCCTCCAACCGCTCGACGACCGGCTCGACCGCCAACGTGCGCAACCGGGAGGCGGCCAGCTCGATCGCCAGCGGCAACCCGTCCAGGCCCGTACACAACCGGTGGATCGCCGCCCGGTTCACCTCCGTGAGCCGGAAACCCGGTCGCACGGCGGCCGCCCGCTGCACCAGCAGCTCGGCCGCCTCCTCCTGGGCCAGCGGCGCGACGGCGATGACGTGCTCACCGGTCAGCCGCAACGTCTCCCGGCTGGTGGCCAGGATCCGCACCTCGGCAGCGGCCGACAGCAGGCACTGCGCCAGCTGCGCACACGCCTCCACCAGGTGCTCGCAGTTGTCCAGCACCACCAGCAGCCGCCGCCCCGACACATGCGCCGCCAGCAGCTCCAGCACCGGACGGGTGCCCTGGTCCACCACCCCCAGCGTCACCGCCGCGGCCTCCGCCACCAGCGCCGGATCGCGCACCGGGGCCAGATCCACCAGCCACACCCCACCCGGGAACGCCCGGGCCGACGCCGCTGCCGCCTCCAGCGCGAGCCGCGTCTTGCCCACCCCGCCGGCCCCGGTCAACGTCACCAGGCGCGCGCTGCCGAGAAGACGGCGCACCTCGGCCATCTCGCGCTGCCGCCCCACAAAGCTGGTGAAGGCAGCAGGCAGGCCACCCGTCGGGCGCGTCACGCTGGTCACGTTCGAACCATCTCATGTCTCTTCCGTGACAAGCCCGCACATGGGTATCCATTGAGCAGAACTGCTCACGACATGAGCAGGGCACCTGGCCGAGGCTCCTGGTACGGCACCTCACCAGCGAAGGAACTCTCATGTCGCACCACCTCGACTCTCCCGCCGCCCGCCAGGACGTCCGGCTCGACATCACCGACTTCTACGTCTTCCGCGGCGAGCGCGGCACCGTGTTCGTGCTGAACCTCAACAACTCCATCTCCGGCCCCGACGCCCCGCAGGGCTTCCACCACGAAGGCCGTTACGAGTTCCGGATCGACACCGACGCCGACGCCCGCCAGGACATCGCCTACCGCTTCACCTTCGGCGAACCCGGCCCGGACGGACGGCAGCACTGGACCCTGCACAGGCTGACCGGTGACCAGTCGCGCGACGACAACGCCACCGGCACCGAAGTCGCCACCGGCGTCACCGGCGTCACCGGCGAAGAGGTCGCCGGGAGCGCGGGAGAGAGAATCTGGGCCGGCCGCGCCGGCGACCCGTTCTGGATCGACCATGACGTTCTGGCCGCCGTCGGCGAGGCGTTCGGCCACGGTGAGCGCGTGAACCTGTCCGGCTGGGACCGCAGCAAGGCCGCCAACCTGTTCGCCGGACAGACGGTGCACTCCATCGTCCTTGAGGTCCCCGACGAGGAACTGCTGCGGCACACCGGCGGCGGTCACGCCCTGGGCACCTGGGCGGTGAGCATCCTGGCCACCGATGCCGGAGGCTGGCGGCAGATCCAGCGCGCCGGCCACCCGATGTTCCACCCGCTCTTCAGCCAGCACGACCCGGACCTCGGCGACCGCTACAACACCAAGCGGCCCGACCAGGACCAGGAGCTGTACACCGACCTGATAGCCGGCCGGATCGCCGATGTGGTGGCCGCCTACGACACGGCCGACAACGCGCGCGCCTACGGGGAGACAGTGACCGCCTTCCTCTTCCCCGACGTACTGCCCTACCGCATCGGCAGCCCGGCCGTGTACGGCTTCGCCGGATGCAACGGCCGCACACTGACCGACAACGTGGTCGACGTGATGTTCAGCCTCGCCACCAACACCCCGTTCGACATCGGCCTGACCAAGGACTGTGTCACCGCCCGCCCGACCGACGCCTTCCCCTACGTCGCACCGGTCGCCTGACCTCCGGCACCTATGTACCCACCGGCACTCCGCCGAGACCGGCTGAAGGCCTTGTCTCAGTAGTGCACGCGGCGGTTCTCGTGGGACTGGCGGTACCGCATGGTCCACTGGTTGCGGCGGACGTAGGTCCGCTGAAGCCACCGGTCGGCACCGTCGTAGCGAGCGGTGAACTCGGAACGGGCGTGGAGCCCCTTGCGATTGTTGATCAGCAGTGCCTCACCGGGGCGGAGACACACCTCGTGGCCGACCTCACGGCAGGCGGCCTGCAACCGGTCGAGGGCGGCTTCGGCCGCACCGGTCATGGCGCGAACGCCATTGGCGGACGACGAGACCTCGGGGCTCTGCTCAGGACCGGCGCGGGCGGTACATCCAGCATCAGCTGGATCTCACCACGCTGACCCGCCTGGGCAGCGACTTCCTGGAGAGTCTGCTTCGCTAGGCGCGTTTCAGCCTTCGCGCCCCCCGCCGGACTACTTCGCCTTCCCCGTGCCGGACTTCGGGCTCCCCGCGGCCGGCTTCGTGTTCTTCGGGGTCGGCTTCGCATGCTCCGGGGCCGGCTTCGCGTCCGAGCTGCCGCCCCTCGAACCCGACCTGGCGCCCGCCTTGCCCGACTTGGAGCCCTTCTCCGGCGTTCGGCCGTTGCCGGTGGTGTCGTTCGCCACCTGGACCGCGCAGTAGGCCGCGACCTTGTCCGCGCCGCCCGCCTGTGCGACGAGCCGCCGCCAGGCCGCCGCGTCCAGCGCGCCGCCCCGGCCGCCGGCCCGCTCGTAGGTACGGCAGTGCGCCACGGTGTCCCGTGCGGTGGCCGGGTGGTGCGGCCGGCCGGACGGGCTTCCCGAACCCGGGCCTGCGGCCGGGGCGGACGCGCCGGGAGCGGCCGGCCGGTGCGGGCCGCTCGTCGCCGTGCCGTGCGGCCCCGGCGTGCCGGGCCGGGAGTCCCGGCCGGACTCGGCCGAGCCGATCGCCGCGACGGCGACACCGCCGAGCGCGAGGCTCGCGACCGCCACCGAGAGCGTGGTCCTCAGCGAGCGCCGGGGGCGGCTCGGCGCGGCGGGGCGCCAGTCGTCCCGGCGCCGGGTGCGCGCGGGCGCCGCCGGTGCCTCGCGGGCGGCCCGGAAGGCGGCCACCGCCCGGCGCTCGGCCTCGGCGTCGACGGAGCAGGCGCGCAGGGCGGCGCTGAGCCGCGCCTCCAGTCCCGTGCCCGCGAGAGCCCCGCCGGCGCGGTCCGGTGCGGGGAGGGTGCCGCCAGGGTGCCCGCGCCGACGACCGAAGGGACCGTCGCCGCTGTGCCGTTCACCCATGCCTGTTCCCGTCCCTGTTCCCGTCCGGCGTGCCGGAGCCGGACGACCTCCCGGACCTCGCACGGGGTCCGCGGCCGATGCCGCTCCCGTGTCCGTACGGGAGGCGGCCGGCGCCGTTCATGTCGACTCACCCAGCGTCCAGGGGCCGTCATCCGTCACACCTGTGCCGCCCTCGTCCGCCGCGCCCGCCGCGCCCAGGTGCCGGGCGAGGCGTTTCAGCCCGCGGTGCGCGGCCGTGCGGACGGCGCCGGGCCGCTTGCCGAGGACACGTGCGGCGGCCGGCCCGTCGAGGCCGACGACCACCCGCAGCAGCACCGCCTCGGCCTGGTCGCGCGGCAGGGAGCGCACCAGCTCCAGCGCCCGTTCGGTGGACAGCGTCTCCAGAGCCTGGTCGTGGGTGCTGAGCCGGCCGGGCAGCTCCAGCGCGTCCTGTTCGAGCGGCGCGGCCCGGGGCCGTACCCGCCGGCGGCGCAGATGGTCCAGGGCGCGGTGCCGGGCGATGGTCGCGGTCCAGCCGCGGAAGCCGGCGCCGTCGCCCTTGAACCGGCCGAGGTCGCGGGCGATCTCCAGCCAGGCGTCGCCGGCCACGTCCTCGGCGTCGTCGCCGACCAGGCCCCGCAGATAGCCGAGCAGACCGGGCTGCACGATCCGGTAGGCCACCGCGAAGGCGGTCTCGTCGCCGTCCTGGGCGCGCGCGACGGCCGCGCCCAGCTCCCGGTCCCGCGGTTGCGGGCGCCGGGGTTCGCCTCCCTGGCCCAAGAACCGTCCTCGTTCGTACCCAGCCCGGGCTCGTGCCCGCGCTCGCGTCGATTCCCCGTCGTGCGACACGGCCGCCCATGCTCCATGTCCCACGGTGATCAGCGCCGCGACGCACAGATCTGTCACAGCCGACGGGGCCCGCCGCGTGTGCGGGCCCCGGCCGGTCAGCGGGAGCCGGTCGCGTCCCGGCACAACAGGCGCAGCGAGCCCTGGCCGCCGTAGGCACGGCGGGCCTCCTCGATGGGGTCCCAGAGCCGGCCGTCGGGGGTGCGCACCCAGTGGTCGCCGCCGGTCGCCCACCACTCGGCGCCGGTCTGGCGGACGATCACCTCACCGGCGTAGGCGCCGAAGCCGCGCAGCACGCGATCGACGGCGGCGTACGGCGGGCCCTCGCACCGGATCTCCTCGATCATCCGGTCGACGCGCCACAGGCTCTGCGCCGAGTAGTCGAGCCGGAGGCGGGCGCCCTCGCGCATCGTCGCCACGGTGTCCGCGGCCCATCGCACGGGCTTCGCCGCGGCCTGCGGCCGGGTCTCCTGCTGTGGTGTCAGGTACTGGGCTGTCACATAGGGAAGAGCGACGGGGGCGCGCCAACCGTCACCGTGTACGGGGCCCTTTCGCCAACCGCCGCAGGACTACCCCACGTCCACCGCACGACGGTCACAGGACTCGCCCAGGCAGGGGGTTTGAACCCCGGTGCGCGGATCCGGGTCCGGCTCGGCCGTGCCGGTCAGGACCCGGCGCGCTCCCGGCGCGACACCACCGCGCGCAGCACCCGGCGTCCCTCGATCGACAGGTCCAGCGCGCGGCGCAGGCCGTGCGGCCCGTGCTCGGCCAGGAGGTCCAGGACCGCCGCCTGCCGGCGCAGCTCCGCGGCGACCAGCGGCGGCAGATCGGCCGTGTCCCCCGCCCGCCCGGCATCGAGGCCGGCACCGTCGGCCGTACCGTCGGCCGCGGGATCGAGCAGCCGGTGGACCCGCAGCGCGGCGACCGAGCAGGCGTCGGCCCACGGCCGTACCGCGCCGGCGGTGCGCTCGGCCGGGGCGGCCTCCAGCATGCGGCGGACCAGCCGGGCCGCCTCCTCGTCGTCGGCGCCCTCGGCACCGAGCGTCCCGCGGGCCTTCTCCAGGCTCGCGCCCCAGTCGGAGCCGTCGGCGAGGCTCGCCCACAGGGGCCGCAGCAGCTCGTCGTCGGCGCCGAGCAGGGGCAGGCACCGGTCCAGGCAAGCCAGCCCACTGGCCGCCAGTCCGCGTTCGTCGGCCTGTGCGATGCGTTCCACCAGGCTCATGAGTGTCTCCCTCGCCAGGGCGCCGACCGATACGGAGCCCGCACTTCCCCTTACTGCGTGCGCAGCCCTCCGGGTGTCACAGGGGTGGCGGTCGGTTCAGCCGAGCTTGGCCGACAGTTGCTGGAACTGCTGCCAGGTGAGGGACGGTCTGCCCGGGTCCCACAGCTTCTGCGCGGTGGCCCGCAGCGGCATCCGGATCCCGGCCGCGACCTGGTCCTCGGTCTGCGCGTTCGGGAAGTCGGACCACACGGCGAACGTGCCGCCGAGGATCTGCCCGTCGTACGTCGCCGGTACGGCGGTCGTGCCGCGCAGTACGCGCGGGTTCCACTGCTCGTAGATCCGCTGACCGGTCGGGTACACGAAGGTCTGCGGCTGGCCGAGGACGTAGTACAGGAACTCGTCGTTGTAGTTGATGACCTTGCGGCCCGCGCTCAGGTACTCCACGGGCTGCCGGACGCCGATCTCCTTGCCGGTCCAGTAGGCGACCTGCAGGTCCCTGGCCGCCTGCACGGAGGTCCCGCGGTAGAAGCCGTCGTTCCAGGCCCGCATGGTCCTGCCGTGGGCGCGGACGGTGCCGGCGCGGTCGTCGAGCCAGCCGGTGGCGAGGTCGGCGACGGTGCCGCCGGAGCCGTACTTCTGCCGGGCGGCGGCCGCCAGCTGCGGATAGGAGGCCTGCGGGTCCTTCACGGTCAGCGCCTGGTACTCGTCGCCGCCGAGGTGCCACTGACTGCCGGTGAACAGCCCCGCGTACTCGTTCAGCAGGTCGTCGACGAGCTTGGCCGAGGCGGGCTTGGAGATGTCGATGGCGCCCTTGGTGGCGACCCCGCTCGCGTCGCGGAGCTGCAGCTCGGGGTGGGCGGCGAGGACGGCACCCAGATGCCCCGGCGAGTCGATCTCGGGTACGACGGTGATGTGCCGGCTGTCCGCCAGGTCCACGATCCTCTTGACCTGCGCCTTGGTCAGATGGTCCGCGGAGACGATCTCGGGATGGCTGCTGGACTCGATCCGGAAGGCCTGGTCGTCGGAGAAGTGCAGCCCCAGCTCGTTGAACTTCAGGTCCCCCAACTCCCGTATCCGGTCCTCTATCCAGGACTCGGAGTACGGCTTGCGCGCGATGTCCAGCATGAACCCGCGCACCGGTTTGGCCGGTTCATCCCGTATGACCCCCTCTGGCGCCGAACCGCCGCCGTGGACCTCCTGCTTCAGCGTGCGGGTGCCGTAGAACACCCCCGCCTCGCCGGGTCCGCTGATGTCGACCCGCCCGTCGCGCACGGTCATCGTGTACGACTCCTGGTTCCCGCCCCCGCCGCCGAGCGCGAGCCGGACGTCCCCCGCCCGTACGTCGTCCTTCTCCCCCGCGTAGCCGAGCCCCAGCTCCCCGGCCACCAGCCGTCCCTCGTCGGCCAGCTCCGCGTCGCTGATGACCACCCGGTCCGTCCTCCGCGGCTGCCAGCCGGGGCCGCGCGCCGGGGTGTGGGAGCGCACCGCGGGTATCGTGCGCGGCGCCTGGGACATCGGATAGGACCGGCTCGGCGGCGGACTCACGGAGGGGGTGGCCGCCCCGCCGGTCTCGGCCACTCTTCCGGACGACGACTGCCGCGCACCCCCTTCCCGCGTCCCGCCGCCCCCGCTCGACGAGGCCCACACGCCGACGCCCGTGCCGAGCGCGACGGTCCCGACGAACGCGGCTGCCACCACCGCCCGCTTACGTATCACCTGCTGCGCCGAAGCGCGGCGCTTGTGCTGGGTCACCCTGCCAACGTACGACCGATCCGCGCATCGTTCGTCACCCAGCCGTTCCGAAACTCTGCCGTTCGAGTGAAATTCAGGCGTCCCACGGACACACAGTGACCACTCTCGATAACCTGACGACACACCTTTCACAGCATCCCCTGCCACGCCACATGTGACGCGAGGACCCACGCTGCCCGCCCACCGTCTCCCGCACCTCCCGAGGCCTCTCGACGCCTTCAACGCCGCCCCCGCCGACGAGGCCCACACCCTCCTGCTGCACTGCCTGCACAGCCTGCGCTGGTCCTGCCGTATCGCGGACCACCGCCCCTACCCCGACCTGGACTCCCTGCTGGCCGCGGCGGACGAGGCGGCGTACGACCTGTCACCGAGCGACCTGTCGGAGGCCCTGGCGGGAGAATCCCTCCCCGACCTGCCCGAGGGCACCTACTCGGCGGCCCACATGGCCCTGAGCGCGGCCCACGCGGCGTACGAGGCCCGATTCGGACACGCGTTCGTCATCTATCTGGGTGACACCCACCCGGACGAGTCCCTCGACCGCATCCTCGAAGCCATCCGATCACGATTGACAAACGATCCCGAGGAGGAACGGGTCATAGCGGCGGAGGAGCTGCGGCGCCTTGCAAGAGGGAGGTTGACAGCTTCCCTAAGGGGCGCGAGGAACTGCGCGACCAGCCCCAAAGCACCCGCAGTCGGCAAATAACAGGACACCGCCACCCCGGTAGCCGCCCGCCCGATACCCCATCCGGTGCCAGTTTGATCACACAGGCAGGCCCCCCGTAAGGCACAGCGCAGCGCATCGCTACGATGCTGGGGGCCGGTGGACCGTACCCGGCCGGGCCCGACCGACAGTGAAGCCGGCGCGGCCCTAGTCCCCGCTCCCGGAGGGTTCTTCCGTGCCGGCTGGAACGCTGTACCGCGGCCGGGAAGGAATGTGGTCCTGGGTGGCTCACCGAGTCACCGGCGTCCTCATCTTCTTCTTCCTGTTCGTTCACGTGCTGGACACCGCTCTCGTGCGTGTCTCCCCCGAGGACTACGACAAGGTCGTAGCCACGTACAAGACGCCGATCGTCGCGCTGCTGGAGTACGGCCTCGTCGCCGCCATCCTCTTCCACGCGCTCAACGGCCTGCGCGTCATCGCCGTCGACTTCTGGTCGAAGGGCCCGCGCTACCAGAAGCAGATGTTCTGGACCGTGATGGGTGTCTGGATCGTCCTGATGGCCGGCGCGATCTACCCCGTGCTCGGCCACGCCGCTCGTGTTCTGTTCGGGAGCTGAGGCCGATGTCCACGACTGAAACCACCGCGTCCGGCGTCGGCCCCGTCGAGGGCACCCCCTTCTACGACGTCGACAACCCGGCCCCGCTGATCGAGGCGCCGCGTAAGCGCACCAAGAAGACCCCGAAGTCGACCCGGGGCAACTTCGAGCTGGCGGCCTGGCTGTTCATGCGCCTGTCCGGCATCGTGCTGGTCGTCCTGGTCCTCGGCCACCTGCTGATCCAGCTCGTGCTGGACGGCGGTGTCTCCAAGATCGGCTTCGCCTTCGTGGCCGGCCGCTGGGCGTCCCCGTTCTGGCAGGTCTGGGACCTGCTGATGCTGTGGCTCGCGATGCTGCACGGTGCCAACGGCCTGCGCACGGTCATCAACGACTACGCCGAGCGGCCGAACACCCGGCTGTGGCTGAAGGCCCTGCTCTACACGGCCACGGTGTTCACCATCCTGCTGGGCACGCTGGTGATCTTCACCTTCGACCCGAACATCCGCTAGGCACGGGGCTGCGAGAATCATGAAGATCCACAAGTACGACACCGTCATCGTCGGCGCCGGCGGCGCCGGCATGCGCGCGGCCATCGAGTCGACGAAGCGCAGCCGCACCGCCGTGCTGACCAAGCTCTACCCCACCCGCTCCCACACGGGCGCCGCGCAGGGCGGTATGGCCGCCGCGCTCGCCAACGTGGAGGAGGACAACTGGGAGTGGCACACCTTCGACACGGTCAAGGGCGGTGACTACCTGGTCGACCAGGACGCCGCGGAGATCCTGGCGAAGGAGGCCATCGACGCCGTCCTCGACCTGGAGAAGATGGGCCTGCCGTTCAACCGGACGCCGGACGGCACCATCGACCAGCGCCGCTTCGGCGGTCACTCGCGCAACCACGGCGAGGCCCCGGTCCGCCGGTCCTGCTACGCCGCGGACCGCACCGGCCACATGATCCTCCAGACGCTGTACCAGAACTGCGTCAAGGAGGGCGTGGAGTTCTTCAACGAGTTCTACGTCCTGGACCAGCTGATCACCGAGGTCGACGGCGTCAAGAAGTCGGCCGGTGTCGTGGCGTACGAGCTGGCCACCGGTGAGATCCACGTCTTCCAGGCGAAGTCGGTCATCTACGCCTCCGGCGGCACCGGCAAGTTCTTCAAGGTGACGTCCAACGCGCACACCCTGACGGGTGACGGCCAGGCGGCCTGCTACCGGCGCGGCCTGCCGCTGGAGGACATGGAGTTCTTCCAGTTCCACCCGACCGGCATCTGGCGCATGGGCATCCTGCTCACCGAGGGCGCCCGCGGTGAGGGCGGCATCCTGCGCAACAAGGACGGCGAGCGCTTCATGGAGAAGTACGCTCCCGTCATGAAGGACCTGGCGTCCCGTGACGTCGTGTCCCGCTCCATCTACACCGAGATCCGCGAGGGCCGCGGCTGCGGGCCCGAGGGCGACCACGTCTACCTCGACCTGACCCACCTGCCGCCGGAGCAGCTGGACGCCAAGCTGCCGGACATCACCGAGTTCGCGCGGACCTACCTCGGCATCGAGCCGTACACGGACCCGATCCCGATCCAGCCGACCGCGCACTACGCGATGGGCGGCATCCCGACGAACGTCGAGGGTGAGGTCCTGTCGGACAACACCACCGTCGTCCCGGGTCTGTACGCGGCCGGCGAGGTCGCCTGTGTGTCGGTGCACGGCGCCAACCGCCTGGGCACCAACTCGCTGCTGGACATCAACGTCTTCGGCCGCCGCGCCGGCATCGCCGCCGCGGAGTACGCCCACACGGCGGACTTCGTCGAGCTGCCGGAGAACCCGGAGGCGCTCGTCGTCGAGCAGATCGAGCGGCTGCGCGAGTCCACCGGCAACGAGCGGGTGGCCACGCTCCGCAAGGAGCTGCAGGAGACCATGGACGCCAATGTCATGGTGTTCCGCACCGAGCAGACGATCAAGACGGCCGTCGAGAAGATCGCCGAGCTGCGCGAGCGCTACAAGAACGTGGCGATCCAGGACAAGGGCAAGCGGTTCAACACGGACCTGCTGGAGGCGATCGAGCTGGGCAACCTGCTCGACCTGGCCGAGGTCATGGCCGTCTCCGCCCTGGCCCGCAAGGAGTCCCGCGGTGGTCACTACCGCGAGGACTACCCGAACCGCGACGACGTCAACTTCATGCGCCACACCATGGCGTACCGCGAGGTGGGCGACGACGGCGGCGAGTCCATCCGTCTCGACTACAAGCCGGTCGTCCAGACCCGCTACCAGCCGATGGAGCGTAAGTACTGATGGCTACCCCTGTTCTGGACAAGGTGGAGGCAGAGGCCGCGGCCTCGTCGCACCTGATCACGGTCACCTTCCGGATCCGCCGGTTCAACCCGGAGGTCTCCGCGGAGGCGGTCTGGGACGACTTCCAGCTGGAGATCGACCCGAAGGAGCGTGTCCTCGACGGCCTCCACAAGATCAAGTGGGACGTCGACGGCACCCTCACCTTCCGCCGCTCGTGCGCGCACGGCATCTGCGGCTCGGACGCGATGCGGATCAACGGCAAGAACCGCCTTGCCTGCAAGACGCTGATCAAGGACATCAACCCCGAGAAGCCGATCACGGTCGAGCCCATCAAGGGCCTCACGGTCCTGAAGGACCTGGTCGTGGACATGGAGCCGTTCTTCCAGGCGTACCGGGACGTCATGCCGTTCCTGGTCACCAAGGACACGAACGAGCCGACCCGTGAGCGGCTGCAGTCGGCCGAGGACCGCGAGCGCTTCGACGACACGACGAAGTGCATCCTCTGCGCGGCCTGCACCTCCTCCTGCCCGGTGTTCTGGAACGACGGCCAGTACTTCGGTCCGGCCGCGATCGTGAACGCCCACCGCTTCATCTTCGACAGCCGGGACGAGGCGGGCGAGCAGCGCCTGGAGATCCTCAACGACCGTGACGGCGTGTGGCGTTGCCGTACGACCTTCAACTGCACGGACGCCTGCCCGCGCGGTATCGAGGTCACCAAGGCGATCCAGGAAGTGAAGCGGGCGCTGATCACCCGGCGTTACTGATCTCCAGGGGGATCTTCACGGGATCTTCACGGATCCCCCCGATTCCCTCCCAAGGGCCCTGCTTCCGCTCGTCCGGAAGCAGGGCCCTTGGGCGTTTTTCCTGATTTCGCCACGCTGTTGACGGGTTTTCGCCGCCTACCGGTTCTAATCTGACGACATGCCAGACGAAGAGTCGTACGAACTGCTCGGTTTCGACAACGTGCTGCTCCCCGTCGGCGACCTCGGTGAGGCCGTCGACTTCTACCAACGGGCCGGATTCACCTTGGGGTTCCGGTTCGACGAGGCCGGGATCGCGCTGCTGAGGGTCGGCAAGGAGACACCCGGGATCCTCCTGCGCACCGAACCGGCGCTGGCGCGCCGGAATCCGCCGTGGCTCTCGCCGCGCATCTGGCTGGAGGTGCCGGACGCGCGGGCGGCGGCCCGGCGGCTGAGCGCCGCCGGCCTCACCCTGCTGGACGAGGTGTTCCAGGAGGCCACCGGCTGGACCGTGGAGTTCGCGGATCCATGGGGCAACGTCCTCGGCCTCACGGACTACACCAGGCGCCCGGAGCTGGGCCGCACGGGCTGAACCGGCCTGGTCAAAGAGGGCCCGTGTCACTCGTTAGGCTCTTGGCCGTGCCCGCGAACACCGACGGTCCCGAGGCGGCCGGTCCCCCCAGCAGCAAGTCCGAGCAGACCCGCGCGCTGATTCTGGAGACCGCGATGCGGTTGTTCCAGGAGCGCGGGTACGACAAGACCACCATGCGGGCCATCGCGGGCGAGGCCGGCGTCTCCGTCGGCAACGCCTACTACTACTTCGCGGGCAAGGAACACCTGATCCAGGGCTTCTACGACCGGATCGCCGCCGAGCACCAGGCGGCGGTCCGCGAGATCCTGGACCGGGAGAGCGACCTGGAGGCACGGCTCGCGGGCGTGCTGACGGTCTGGCTCGACATCGCCCGGCCCTACCACGAGTTCGCCGTGCAGTTCTTCAAGAACGCCGCCGATCCCGACAGCCCGCTCAGCCCCTTCTCGCCGGAGAGCGAGCACGCCCGCGAGCAGGCCATCGGTGTCCACCGCGAGGTGCTGGCCGGCTCGAAGTCCAAGGTCGCCCCCGAACTGCGGGACGTCCTGCCGGAGTTGATGTGGCTCTCCCAGATGGGCTTGGTCCTGTACTGGGTCTTCGACCGCACGGAGGGCCGTGAGCGCAGCTACCGGCTGGCCCGCCGCGGCGCCCGGCTGACCGCCCGCGCAGTGGCGCTCGCCCGCTTCCGCGTCCTGCGCCCCCTGGTCCTGGAGGTCCATGAACTGTTCACGGACTTCCTGCCCGGCATGACCAGGGCACTGCCGGATCCACGGACCGCACGGGCCAAGGGGCGCGAGGCGAAAGAGGACTGATCAGATCCACTGCAGACGCCACAGGCGGAAGACGCCCGTGCCGTCGTCCAGGTACTGGCCGCCGCCCACGTCCTCGGTGCTGACCACGTACTCCTTGCGCTGCCACAGCGGGATCAGCGGGACGTCCTGTGCGACGTCCGTCTGGATGTCCTTGAAGTCGTTCGAGGCCCGGCTGCGGTCGGCGTACTGCTGGCTGTCGAGGATGAGATGGTCGACCACCTTGTTGCTGTAGCCGGTGCTCATCGTGGAGCCGGATCCGACGAGCGCGGCGCCGAAGGTGTCCGGGTCGGGGTAGTCGGCCACCCAGCCGACCGCCCAGGCGTCCATCTTCCCCGCCGCCCAGCGCTTCTGGAAGTCGGTCCACTCGTACCCCTGGAGGTCGACCTGGAACAGGCCCCCCGCCTCCAGCTGCTTCTTCAGCGCCGCGGCCTCCTCCTCGCTCGCGCCCCGCTTCTTGCCGTAGCCGAAGGTGAAGCGCACCGGGAGGCTGACCCCGGCCTGGGTGAGCAGTGCGCGGGCCTTGCTGACGCTCTGCGTGGAGTAGCTGTCGAAGAACGAGGTGGTGTGGCCGGTGATACCGGTCGGGATCAGCGAGTACAGCGGGTCGACCGTGCCCTGGTAGACCGTCGCGGCCAGCTCCTCGCGGTTGACCAGCCAGGCCAGCGCGCGGCGCACCCGCACGTCGTGCAGCGGGGAACTCGCGCGGGTGTTGAGGTACAGGTTGCGGGTCTCGGCGCTCTCGGACTCGGTGACGCGCTGCTTGGGGTCGCTCGGGTTCAGCTGGGACAGCACACCCGGCGACAGGTTCCGCGTCGCGACGTCGACCTGCTTGTCCTTCCAGGCGCTGTCGAGCTTCGCGGAGTCGGTGTAGTAGCGCAGCTCGATCGGGCGGCCGATGCCGCTCAGATCGCCCTGGTAACGCTTGTTCGGGGCCAGCTCGGCCTGCTCGTCCTTGGTGTACGACGTCAGCGTGTACGGTCCCGTGCCGTCGACGTCGGTGCCGGTGCGCAGGGAGGCCGCCGGGTACTTCTCCTTGTCCACGATCGACCCGGCGCCGGTGGCGACCTTCAGCGGGAAGGTGGCGTCCGCGGAGGACAGGTGGAAGGTGACGGTCCGCGCGTCGTCGGCGGTCACCGAGGCGAGCGTGGCGAACAGCGACGCGGGCCCGAGATCGGAGTTGATCTTCTTGACGCGGTCGAAGGAGTACTTCACGTCCTCGGCCGTCATCGCGCGCCCGCTCGGGAAGGTGATCCCGGGCCGCAGCGTGCACTGGTACGTCCGCAGGCCGCTGCCCTGGAAGGCACAGCTCTTCGCCGCGTCCGGGACCGGCTCGACACCGCCCGGCTCGAACGTCAGCAGCGACTGGAAGACGTTGCTGAACAGAGCCCAGGAGCCGGCGTCGTAGGCACCGGCCGGATCGAGGTCCGTGACGGCGTCCGTCGTACCGACCGTGATGGTCTTGTTCTTGTCCTCCTGCGACGGCAGCAGCTGCCAGCCGCCGATTCCCACGACCGCGAGCACGAGCAGCGTCACGAGAATGCGCATGCGAAGAGATCGCATGGTGGTGCCCTCCCCAGGCCCCTGAGAGGCCCTACCCCTGGCCCAGCACGATTTCGCCACTCCCCTAAGTGGCGCGGCTCACCTAATCACACCTGTTTCAGCCATGGGAAGGGCTTTCTGAACAGCTGTGCAAGAACTTGGGGTACGCCCGCTATGACGTCCGGCGCAGTGCGCGCAGCCCGCGCAACCCGATGCCTCCGATGACCGTCCCCAATACGAAGGAAACGACCGCCAGCAGCAGGTGCACCCAGAAGTACGCGGTCGGGTGACCGTGCTCGAAGGCGAGCCCGCTGCTGTCCTTGATCAAGTTCTTTACGAAAGTGACCCAGATGACCCAGGACCACACCCCGAACACGAGCAGGAACCAGGAGACCGGGCGGCTGAGCTTCATGCGACCAGTATCGCCGTCCCGTATCCGGTTCCGTGTCGGGGGTGGGGCGGGAGCCGGGACTTCGCGATCCACTGCGGGTACGTTCTCGACCGTGCCCGCACCGAAGCAGACCGGCCGGCGCTCCCTGCTGGTCACCTCCGCCACCCTGCTGTCCCTGTCCGCCACGGCGCCCGCCGCCCTCGCCGCCCCGACCCCCCCGACGAGCCCCACGGCCACGCCGCCGGCTCATATGTCGACCGTGGGCGGCGTCCGGCTCGGCCAGCCCGGCACACAGGTCAATCTCGCCCCGAGTGTGCCCGTCCTGCCCAAGGACCTCACCGCCCGCTCCTGGATCGTCACCGACGCCGAGTCCGGCGATGTGCTCGCCGCGCACAACGCGCACTGGCAGCTGCCGCCGGCCAGCACGCTGAAGATGCTGTTCGCGGACACCCTGCTGCCCAGGTTCCCGAAGACCATGGAGCACAAGGTGGTGCCGTCCGATCTCGCGGGCATGGGCGCCGGCTCCAGCGTGGTCGGGATAAAGGAGGGCCGCAGCTACAACGTCCACGACCTGTGGCTCGGCGTCTTCCTGCGCTCCGGCAACGACGCCGTGCACGTGCTGTCCGCGATGAACGACGGGGTCGCCCAGACCGTCAAGGACATGCAGGACCACGCCGACGAACTCCAGGCGCGGGACACCCACGTCGTCTCGCCCGACGGCTATGACGAGCCGGGCCAGCTGTCGTCGGCGTACGACCTGACGCTGATCGCCCGCTCCGGGCTGCAGAAGAAGGACTTCCGCGACTACTGCTCGACCGTGCACGCCAGGTTCGGCGACACCGAGATCCGCAACACCAACCGGCTGCTCAGCGGCGACACCGACATCCCGGTGTACCAGGGCATCGCGGGCGTGAAGAACGGCAACACCACCAACGCGGGCGCCACGTTCACCGGGGTCGCCGAGCGGAACGGCAAGGTGCTGCTGGTCACGGTGATGAACCCGGAGAGGCACGAGCACAACGAGGTCTACAAGGAGGCCGCGAAGCTGCTCGACTGGGGCTTCCAGGCGGCCGGCAAGGTCAACGCGGTGGGTGAGCTGGTGCCGCCGAAGAACGCCCTGCCGAGCCCCGGTGCCTCCGCCGGGGAGACCTCGGGCACCCATGGGTCCGGGTCCAAGCCGGTGGCCGGCGACACCGCCGGGTCCGGCTCGCGCGGCATCGGCATCGCCGCGGCCATCACGGGCGGGCTGCTGGTGCTGCTCGCGGGCGGGGCGTTCCTGGTCAATCGCCGGTGGCCGCTGCCGGACCTGATGCGCCGCCGGCCGCGCCGGTGACGTCGGCGCGCTCGGTGTCCGTGCCCCGAGGCGCAGTCCAGGCGGAGCAGAACAGGACGAGCTTGGCGGTGAAGTTGATCCACAGCAGCAGCGCCACGGGGACGCCGAACGCGCCGTACATGCTCTTCGCGGCGACCCCCTGGATATAGCCGCTGAGCAGCAGCTTGAGCAGTTCGAAGCCGACCGCGCCGAGCAGCGCGGCCACCAGCAGACGGCGGCGCGGCGGCTCGACCCCGGGCAGCAGGGTCAGGACGTAGAGCAAGACCAGGAAGTCGGCGAGGACCGCGACGGCGAACGCGGCGATCCGCAGCAGCACACTGCCCCAGCCGTACGCGGCCAGGCCGAGGTGGCGTGCGACCACACCGACGGCGGCCGAGGCGAACGTGGACGCGGCGAGCGTGACGAGCAGGGCGCCGCCGAGCCCGAGCAGGATGCCGGCGTCCTTGGCCTTGGCCATGAGCGGATTCTGCTGCTGCTCCGGCAGCTCCCACACCGCGCGCAGGCAGTCCCGCGTCTGACCGACCCAGCCGATGCCGGTGAGCAGCAGCGCGGCGCCCGCGATGACACCGACGGTGCCGGCGTTGTGGACGAGCGAGGAGAGGTCCAGCTGGTCGGAGACGACGCCGGGGAACTGCTCGGCGATCTTGTGCTCGACCGTCTTCTGCCGGTCCGTGCTGAGCGTGGCGGCGCTGATCGCGGCGGCCACGGTCAGCAGCGGGAACAGCGCCACGAAGCTGACGAACGTCATGGCCGCGGCCAGCCGGGTCCACTTCACCCGGTCCAGCCGCTCGTAGCAGTGCCAGGCGTGCGTCTCCATCAGCCGGGTGACGAGCGGCCCGATGCCGGGGAGTCTCTTCAGCCAGTCCATGATCCGCTCCTGCCCGTCACGGCGCGCTCGTATGACATCCCACTAATCGCCCATTGTGCGGAGTGCGCGAATGTTCCGTAACTAATCACCAAGATCAGGGCGATACGGTCACCGACATGCCTGGATCCACAGCTGTGCCCTTCGGTCTCCCCCGGTCCCTGCTCGTCCTCGGCGGCACATCCGAGATCGCGCTGGCCACCGCACGCCGGCTGATCGCCCGCGGCGCGCGCACCGTGTGGCTGGCGGGCCGCGCCTCACCGGCCCTGGAACAGGCCGCCGAGCGGCTGCGCGTGCTCGGCGCGGACGTGCGCACCGCCGCCTTCGACGCCCTCGAACCCGAGTCCCACGAGACCGCACTCGGCAAGGTCTTCGCCGAGGGCGACATCGACCTGGTGCTGCTCGCCTTCGGCATCCTCGGCGACCAGGCCCACGACGAGCGCGACCCCGTACGCGCGGTCCGGGTCGCCCAGACCAACTACACCGGCGCCGTCAGTGCGGCCCTGGTCGCCGCCCGAGCCCTGCAGACCCAGGGCCACGGCTCCCTGGTGGTCCTGTCCTCCGTCGCGGGCGAGCGGGCCCGCCGCGCCGACTTCATCTACGGCTCCAGCAAGGCCGGCCTCGACGCCTTCGCCCAGGGCCTCGGCGACGCCCTCCACGGCACCGGCGTGCACGTCATGGTCGTACGCCCCGGGCACGTCCGTACGACGGCGATGGCCGGCCGGGAGCGGATCCCGCTCGCCACCACCCCGGAGGCGGTCGCCACAGCCATCGAGCTGGGTCTGCGCCGCCGCTCCGAGACGGTGTGGGTACCGGGCGCGCTACGCGTGGTGATGTCGGCGCTACGCCACACACCACGGGCGCTGTTCCGCAGGCTGCCCTTGTAGCCGGCGTCATTGCAACTCCCCAGGGGCGCGGGGCCGCATCCATACGCGGCTCCGCCGCGGGGCGCGACCAGCCGCATCCGAGCCGCAGACGCTAGACGGCGGATCCCGGCACGGCGGCCCCGCGCCCTACGGCATCACCCGCGGAGCGAACCGGCTGGGGCGGCACCACGGATCCCCCGAACGTGTACTCGCGCAGCTTGCGCCAGACCAGGTCGGTGCCCTGTTCGTAGAGCGCGAAGCCGGTGCACGGCCACTGCGCGTCGAAGTCGGCCAGCTCCGCGAAGGCGCGGTCCATCGCCGGCTCGTCGATGCCGTGCGCGACGGTGACATGCGGGTGGTACGGGAACTGCAGCTCGCGCGCCAGCGGCCCGGACGCGTCCCGTACCCGCTGCTGCAGCCAGGTGCAGTCCTCGGCGCCCTGGACGATGCGGACGTAGACCACCGGGGACAGGGGACGGAAGGTGCCGGTGCCCGACAGCCGCATCGGGAACGGCCGGCCGGCCCCGGCGACCTCGGTGAGATACGTCTCGACGGCCGGCAGCTCCGACGCCTCGACCTCGGTCGGCGGCAGCAGCGTGACATGCGTGGGAATACCGTGAGCCGCGGCGTCGCCGAAGCCCGCGCGCCGCTCCTGGAGCAGGCTGCCGTGAGGCTCCGGGACCGCGATCGACACGCCGATCGTTACGGTCCGCACGTCGTCTCCTGTCGTCGCGTCTGTTGTCGTCCCGGCCGTCTCGTCCGGGCCGTCGGCTAATGACTGTACGGCTATGGATGTCCTGTGGGCAGGCGCAGCGGAAGTGATGTGCAGCGCTCCGCCCAGTCGGACGTGTGTACGGTCGTGCGCCTCAGCGCCGGTTCATGCTTCTCAGTGCTTCGCGGGCAGGAAACCGACGCGGTCGTAGGCCTGCGCGAGCGTCTCCGCGGCGACCGCGCGCGCCTTCTCCGCGCCCTTGGCGAGGATCGAGTCGAGCGTCTCGGAGTCGTCCAGGTACTGCTGGGTGCGCTCACGGAACGGCGTCACGAACTCGACCATGATCTCGGCCAGGTCGGTCTTGAGGGCGCCGTACATCTTGCCCTCGTACTCCCGCTCCAGCTCGGCGATCGACGTGCCGGTGAGCGTGGAGTGGATGGTGAGCAGGTTCGACACGCCCGGCTTGTTCTCCGCGTCGTAGCGGATCACGGTGTCGGTGTCGGTGACGGCGCTCTTGACCTTCTTGGCGGTGGTCTTCGGCTCGTCGAGCAGGTTGATCAGGCCCTTCGGCGTGGACGCCGACTTGCTCATCTTGATCGACGGGTCCTGGAGGTCGTAGATCTTCGCCGTCTCCTTGAGGATGTACGCCGACGGGATCGTGAACGTCTGGCCGAAGCGGCCGTTGAAGCGCTCGGCCAGGTCACGGGTCAGCTCGATGTGCTGACGCTGGTCCTCGCCGACCGGCACCTCGTTCGCCTGGTACAGCAGGATGTCGGCGACCTGCAGGATCGGGTACGTGAACAGGCCGACGGAGGCCCGCTCGGCGCCCTGCTTGGCGGACTTGTCCTTGAACTGGGTCATGCGGCTCGCCTCGCCGAAGCCGGTGAGGCAGTTCATGATCCACGCGAGCTGGGCGTGCTCGGGGACGTGGCTCTGCACGAAGAGCGTGCAGCGGTCCGGGTCCAGGCCGGCGGCCAGCAGCTGGGCCGCGGCCAGCCGGGTGTTGGCCCGCAGCTCCTTCGGGTCCTGCGGGACCGTGATCGCGTGCAGGTCGACGACCATGTAGAACGCGTCGTGGGACTCCTGCAGGGCCACCCACTGGCGGACGGCGCCGAGATAGTTGCCGAGGTGGAACGAGCCGGCGGTGGGCTGGATGCCGGACAGCACGCGGGGTTGGTCAGCGGAGGCCATGTTGCCCATTCTCTCATCGGCTGAGGGTGGGATTGGCCCCTGAGGTGGGGGGTGGCTCGGGTGCGTCGGGGAGTACGGACCAGTTGTGGCTGGTCGCGCAGTTCCCCGCGCCCCTTAGATCGGCTGCCCCTGAGGGCGTTGATCAGCCGAGGTCGATCTCGGGGTACAGCGGGAAGCCCGCTACCAGGTCCGTCGCCCTCTGGGCGATCTCCTCCGCGACCTTCTCGTCCAGGACGTGGGCGGCCTTGCTCGGGGCGCCCGACTTCGTCGTGCCCGGTTCCGTCGTCGTCAGGACTCGGTCGATGAGGCCCGCCACCTCGTCCATCTCCGCCGCGCCCAGGCCACGGGTGGTCAGGGCGGGCGTGCCGATGCGGATGCCGGAGGTGTACCAGGCGCCGTTGGGGTCGGCCGGGATGGCGTTGCGGTTGGTGACGATGCCCGACTCCAGGAGGGCGGACTCGGCCTGACGGCCGGTCAGGCCGTAGGACGTGGCGACGTCGATCAGGCTGAGGTGGTTGTCCGTGCCTCCGGTCACCAGGGTGGCGCCGCGCCGCATGAGGCCTTCGGCCAGGGCGCGGGAGTTGTCGACGATGCGCTGGGCGTAGTCCTGGAAGGCGGGCTGCCGTGCCTCGGCGAGGGCGACGGCCTTGGCGGCCATGATGTGGGGCAGCGGGCCGCCGAGGACCATCGGGCAGCCGCGGTCGACCTGGTCCCTGAGGGAGTCGTCGCACAGGACCATGCCGCCGCGCGGGCCGCGCAGCGACTTGTGGGTGGTGGTGGTGACGATCTGGGCGTGCGGGACCGGGTCGAAGTCGCCGGTGAAGACCTTGCCGGCGACGAGGCCCGCGAAGTGGGCCATGTCGACCATCAGGGTCGCCCCGACCTCGTCGGCGATCTCGCGCATGATCCGGAAGTTCAGCAGCCGCGGGTAGGCCGAGTAGCCGGCGATGATGATCATCGGCTTGAACTCGCGGGCCTGGGCGCGCAGGGCCTCGTAGTCGACGAGGCCGGTGGCCGGGTCGGTGCCGTAGGAGCGCTGGTCGAACATCTTGCCGGAGATGTTCGGGCGGAAGCCGTGGGTGAGGTGGCCGCCGGCGTCCAGGGACATGCCGAGCATGCGCTGGTTGCCGAAGGCCTGGCGCAGCTCGGCCCAGTCGGCCTCGGAGAGTTCGTTGACCTGGCGGGCGCCGGCCTTCTCCAGGAAGGGGGCCTCGACCCGGTCGGCGAGGACGGCCCAGAAGGCGACGAGGTTGGCGTCGATGCCGGAGTGCGGCTGGACGTAGGCGTGGCGGGCGCCGAACAGCTCGCGGGCGTGCTCGGCGGCCAGCGCCTCCACGGTGTCGACATTGCGGCAGCCGGCGTAGAAGCGGCGGCCGATGGTGCCCTCGGCGTACTTGTCGCTGAACCAGTTGCCCATCGCCAGCAGGGTCGCCGGTGAGGCGTAGTTCTCGGAGGCGATCAGCTTGAGCATCTCGCGCTGGTCGTGGACCTCCTGGCCGATGGCGTCGGCGACACGCGGTTCCACGGCGCGGATGACGTCGAGAGCGGCACGGAAGGCGGTGGACTCGGTGGAGAGGGGTTGCTGCTCTGGCATGAGGACCTCCGGACGGTGTGCGTACAGCGTTCACGTTCGGCCCAGGCGCACGGCACTTTTTCCCGCTCGGACCGCTCCCCGATGGTCCGTCCCATCCCAGCGCGCCAGTCACGGCCCGCCGGTCAGCCTACCGGGCGCGCCGGACGCGGCCCACGCGGTGGTGGCCGCATGTCGATCGCGGCCCTCGCCCCCCGTACGAGCGAGTATGGGAAGGAGGCCACCGTCGTGTTCCCGTCGGATCCGGGAGAGGTCATGACCACTGCAGAAGACCTCATCGCCAGCGCCGAGGCGCACTGTGCGCCCACCTACCGTCCGCTGCCGGTCGTCGTGGCCACGGCGGAGGGGGCGTGGATGACGGATGTGGAGGGGCGGCGGTATCTGGACCTGCTGGCCGGTTACTCCGCGCTCAACTTCGGGCACGGCAACCGGCGGCTCGTCGAGGCGGCGAAGGCGCAGCTGGAGCGGGTGACGCTGACGTCCCGCGCCTTTCTGCACGACCGGTTCGCCGCGTTCTGCACGGAGCTGGCCGAGCTGTGCGGGATGGAGATGGTGCTGCCGGCGAACACCGGCGCGGAGGCGGTGGAGGGCGCGGTGAAGACCGCCCGGAAGTGGGGGTACCGGGTGAAGGGGGTGCCCGCGGAGATGGCGAAGATCGTGGTCGCGGGCGGCAACTTCCACGGCCGTACGACGACGATCATCAGTTTCTCCACCGATCCGGAGGCCCGGGCGGACTTCGGGCCGTACACGCCGGGGTTCCAGATCGTGCCGTACGGCGATCTGACGGCGATGCGGGAGGCGCTGACGGAGAACACCGTCGCGGTGCTGCTGGAGCCGATCCAGGGGGAGAACGGGGTGGTCGTGCCGCCGGAGGGTTATCTGCCGGGGGTGCGGGAGCTGACCCGGGAGCGGAACGTGCTGTTCGTCGCCGACGAGATCCAGTCGGGGCTGGGCCGGACCGGGCGGACCTTCGCGTGCGAGCACGAAGGGGTGGTGCCGGACATGTACGTGCTGGGCAAGGCGCTGGGCGGCGGGATCGTGCCGGTGTCGGCGGTGGTGTCCAGCGCGGAGGTGCTCGGGGTGTTCCGGCCGGGCGAGCACGGGTCGACGTTCGGCGGGAACCCGCTGGCCTGTGCGGTGGCGCTGGAGGTCATCGCGATGCTGCGGACGGGCGAGTTCCAGGCCCGGGCGACCGAGCTGGGCGAGCGGATGCACCGGCGGCTGCGGGAGCTGTCCGGCACGGGCCGGGTGACGGCGGTCCGCGGCCGCGGGCTGTGGGCGGGCGTGGACCTCGCGCCGAGGGCCGGGACGGCGCGGGCGGTGTCGGAGCGGCTGATGGACCGGGGTGTGCTGGTGAAGGACACCCATGGCGCCACGATCCGGATCGCCCCGCCGCTGGTGATCTCCGAGGAGGACCTGGACTGGGGGCTGGCGCAGTTGGGGGCGGTGCTGGAGAGTTAGGGATCATCGTGTCCCGGGGGAGATGAAATGGCGATGCACTACGGGGCGGCACCCACGGTGCCGACCGCGCCCACGTCCACCGCGCGCGGGGTCGGCGCGGTCATCTGCGGCGTGCTGGCGGCGCTCGAACTCGCTTGGATGACCAAGGACTTCGGTGACGCCGGACTGCACGACACCGTGTGGACCTGGTCCGGGGGGATACTTCCGGGACAGCACCACGGGCTGCTGGCGACCAACCACCTCGACGTGGTCCTCCTGGTCGCGTACGTCGTCGCCTGCTGCACGGCGAGGAAGCCCGCGGGTCCCGGCGCCCTGGTCATGGCCGCCCTGCTCACCCTCGCCTTCCGGACCCCCACGGTGTGGATCTTCAGCACGGACTGGGCCGACGGCGCGCCGGCCCACACCCGGCTGCTGCTCACCGGCATCACCGGGGTCCTCGGGGCGATCGCTCTCCTCGTCATCGCGTCGGCGGGCCGCCGGCCGACAGGGAACCCCGCCGCGCCGCCGCGGCTCGGCCTCGCCGTCACCGCGGGAATCCTCCTCGCGGGCTACGCGCTCGTGACCGTCGCCTGGCAGCTGTACTACATGCACGAGTACACCGCCGACCGGTACGGACCGGCGTCCTACTGGAACCTGTTCATCGGCAAGGGACCCCTCAACTCCCTGCTGGCCCCTCCGCCGTTCTGGACCGGCTGCGCGATCGCGGTGCTGTGCCTGGTCGCCGCGGTCATGGCGTTCATCAGGACCCCGCTGGCGAGGGCCCTGGGGATGGCCCTCGGCGCGACACTGATCGTCATCGGCGCGGTGACCCTCACGCTGTTGGCCACGGCGCACGTGCCGTTCACCTTCCACGACCTGCCCACGCGGATGATCCTGGAGCACGTCACCATGGTCGTGGAGATCGCCGTCGGTCTCGTGGTCCTCGCCCTGCTGGCGCCCGGCGACCGCCGCCCGGCCATGACCGGCCTGCCGGGCCTGCAGCCGCCCGCCCAGGCGTACGGCGGCTGGCGCCCTCCGGCGCCGTAGCCCGCGGAGGGCACCCCCTGCGCCGGATGGATCACCCCATAGAGTCACCCCGTGCTCTTCGGAATGATGTGCGCCCTGGGCGCGGCGGTCTGTTTCGGTACGGCGACGGTGTTGCAGGCGATGGCCGCGCGCACCGCGAGCGACGACGGGGGTGGCGGCGGGGACGCCGCGCTGCTGCTGCGGGCGCTGCGGCAGTGGCGGTACATGGCCGGGCTGGCCCTGGACGGGGTCGGATTCCTGTTGCAGATCGCGGCGCTGCGGTCGGTGCCGATCTACGCGGTCGGCGCGGCGCTGGCGGCCAGTCTCGCGGTGACGGCCGTGGTGGCGGCGCGGCTGCTGCACGTCCGGTTGAACGGGCGGGAGTGGTCCGCCGTGGGCGTGGTGTGTGCGGGCCTGGCGATGCTGGGGCTGGCCTCGGGCGCGGAGGGCGACCGGAGCGCTCCGGGCTGGCTGAAGTACGCGATGGTCGCGGCGGCGGCGGGCGTGCTGCTGCTCGGCGGGGTCGGCGGCCGCCTGCGCGGGCGCACCCGCGCGTTGCTCCTGGGACTCGGCGCCGGGTGCGGGTTCGGCGTGGTCGAGGTCGCGGTCCGCCTCATCGACTCCCTGCGCCCGGGCGACCTGCTGACCAACCCCGCGACGTATGCGCTGGTGCTCGGCGGCGGCGCCGCCTTCATGCTGCTCACCTCGGCGCTTCAGCGGGGGTCGGTCACGACCGCCACGGCCGGCCTGGTCATCGGCGAGACGATCGGGCCCGCGGCGGTGGGCGTGATCTGGCTGGGTGACCGTACGCGCGAGGGACTGACCTGGCTCGCGGCGCTCGGGTTCGCGGTGGCGGTGGCGGGGGCGCTGCTGCTGGCGCGGTTCGGGGAGGCGCCGGCGGAGGAGCCGACGGGCGCCTGACGGAGTGGGAGCTGCTGTCCGTCCGGCGGCTGCGGCCGGTGAGTGGTTGCTCGCTCCCCCGCTCTCGGCGGAGCCGCATGGCGACACAGCCCCGCGCCCCTGTGCGGGCATCCCCTGCTAGGGCCTGTCGTCAGATTCCCGTCGTCCGCCCGGAGGGCGTGCCCCGCGGCGTCTGGTGCGTGCAGCTGCAAGGCGGAGGAGGGAGTCGACGGTGGGGGTCCCCCCGCGCGAGCGCAGTCGAGCGCGGGGGAGCGT